>DASWCI010000084.1:0-3106 GCA_036390195.1 Gemmatimonadaceae bacterium | reverse complement strand
AGCATCGCTGCCTTAACCGCCGCGTCGCCGATCGGTAAGCAGACACTCGTCGCCCAGACGAATTGGCGCGAAGTCCGCTCCCTCAAGATGGGACGGTTCTACTCGCGCATCGATGTCTCGCCGGCGCGCACCATCAGACTCTACAGCCAGCTGGATACATCGCGCCTCACGAGTCCCGAGCTTCCCGCTGATTCGGTTCGGGCCTGGCAGCAGTTGCTATTCTCCGAGCTCGACAAGCCGACGCGACGCGAGTACATGCTTGCCAACGCCATTCTCGTTCAGCCTTATGCCGCCGACAGCGCGACGATCGGGTACGCGCTAACAGTCGCCGACACGAGCGGTAAGTCTCGCACCGTTCTTACGGATCTCGATGGAATCGAGGAGTTTCTCGATATGCTTGCCAAAGGAGCGGCCGCTGCGACCACGCTCACCGAGGCGGAGCTGAGGCGTCCAGGACCCGTGGAGCAGAAGCCGATCGCGCTGGCAAAACACGTCAACTTCGTTTATCCGCGCACCGCGAAGCTCGCGGGACAGAGCGGATCCGCCCTCGTTCAATTCGTGGTGGACACGACGGGACACGCGAAGCCGGAATCGATCACGTGCATGCAAGCGACCTACAAGGATTTCGCGGACGCGGCAGTGGCAGTAGTGAAGACGATGGAGTTCGAGCCGGCGACGCTCGAGGGCCACAAGATCGAGCAGCTCGTTCAGTATCCGATTGACTTCAAACTGAATGCGGTGCTGCCAGTGAAGCCGTTCGAGGTACCGACGCGAAGGGGTCGACGCTAGCGATCTTTTGCGCACTACGCGCGGATCGGGGTTCCCCCGGTGTGAAAAAAAGCGCGGCGTGGTCGTCTTATAGAGAGACGAGAGCGACAAGAGTCGCCGTCTCCCTACCCTCCTTGCCTGAGATTCGAGTGATCGGACGACTGCTTCTTGTGTTGGCCGCCGTTACAGCTTTCGCGTCCAATCTGTACGCACAATCAGACGCCGAGATGCGGCGCCGATACCCGTGGGTGGATACGACGGGTGAGTCCGCTGTCTATCCAATCGGCGATGCGGTCGACGTCTATCGTGCGGCACTCGATCTCCTCTACGAGGATGGAGATAAGCGGCCCTCAGTGATCGTGGTGCACGACACTATAGAAGGCGGCGGCGAGAAGCCTTGCCCGGTTAAATGCGCTTATGTGTGGTACCACAAGTCCAAGATGGATACGTCGACGATTCTCGCGTTCGCGCGACAGAGCCCGAAGCGGCCCCGCTTTCGGAAATTCGAGTACAGCATTCCAATCGTGCTGGTGTCCTACGACGATCAACAGCGGATGGAGCACGAGGGGATCGGGTATCTCGCCGCCCACAATCTTCCGAACGACGTGACAGGTCGGGCGAGACGCATTGGGTTCAGCCTGAGGTTCCCCGGTGCCTGGGGATTGGCGCAGTTCGGCAAAGTCGGATTCAACACGCAACACACCGAAGCACTGGTGCAGGTTCGGCACTCCTGCCTCGAAGAGTGCGGCAGCGACGAAGCGCTGTTCCTCAAGTGTCTCAACGGGCGGTGGACAGTGATCGAACGGATTCCCATCTTCGCCGTGGCAGCCGCCGAGTATGGGAATCTTCGCTATCGCGGGCCAGCTGGCTCGGTGCCGAGCGAGTCAGAGATCGTGGCCGACATTCACGGCGCGCCGATGCGCAGGTCGGAGCCGCAGGATGCGGCCGCCGTGTATCGAGCAGTCCTCGACAGCCTCTACAACTTTCAGGGCGATTCGCCGAGCATGGTCGTCCTCACCGACAGGTTTCCCACCGGTTACGGGGACATGCCCGCGCACAGGACGCGGATCGATCCCGACTTGCTGCAGAAGTACGCGTTTCTCAGTGGCATTCGAACGCTTCCCGAGCGTCCATTCAAATATCGGCTGCTGGTGAGATATGTCCTCGGTGATTCGATTCCAAGGCTCGAAAAAATCGGGGCGCCGATCGCACAGCAGCGGGGAATGGATTTGCCGCTGTGGTTTGGATTCATGAAGGAATTCCCGGAAGCCTGGGGAATGGTTGGGTTCAGTCGAGTGGCGCTCAATCTCCCGCACACCCAGGCGATGGTTTACTCGAACCACCAGTGCGGTCAGGACTGCAACCATGGCGACACCTGGGTCCTCGAGCGCAGCGGAGAAAAGTGGCGAGTGGTCGAGCGGTTGTCCCGTCAGAAATACCCCAACTGGGAGCCCACGCTCTTTCCGCTTCGCTACGTCGGCCTCGACGCCCCGCCCAACGCTTATCGCCGTCGGAAAGCCTACGCGGTGTTCATGAACGCGGTCACCAATCGACCGCTGTCGTCGCTCGAGCTTAGTAGCAGCGGCAATCCGAACGTTCACAACGTCTACACCACCGACTCCACCGGTCGCGTCGACCTCGGGACCATTCCATTCTTTGGAATCGTCGTGATGAATGTCGGATGTCCGGATCAATCGAGTCCCGACTCAGTCAACGCGCTGCAGTTCCTCTTTAGTCCGGGTTCCGACACCACACTCATTTCGCGACTGGATTTCAGGCAGTGTTTCCATAAGAGCGTGCCTTACCGGTTGATGGGGGCGCAGGCGTTCATCAGCGCCACCGAAGCGCGGTTTGTTTTTCCGTACCGGCCGCCGAGTGAGAACTGGGATCTGCCGGTGAGACGGACGAATCCCGGAACGACTGACTATTTCTGGACCGTCGATTGGAACACCAGCGACAGCGGCGATAACCCGGTGGGCCTGTGGCTGGAAGCAAATCAAGAGGCGAAGGGCCCACAGGTTCGGTCGCTGGCGCAGCTGTTTTCACACAGCGTGCTGGCGCCGATGCTGCCGTGCCACAGCTGCGACCCATCCGCTGTCTACGCGGATCCCGGCGCTGACAAGAGGAATATCTTCGCACGAGTTGAAGGCGAGAAAGTCGTCTTCATCATCCGCGGCCGCGATGCGGTGAGGCACGTGTTCCCGGTGATTCCTGAAGTCGTGAACTTCTCGACGATGGTGAGACACAAGCCGGCGGGCAAACAAGAGCTTCCGGACATCGAGGAATCACAATCGGTGGTGGTGAACTGTCGGAGCTCGGACTCGACCGGCGCGGCGCG
>DASWCI010000083.1:0-6040 GCA_036390195.1 Gemmatimonadaceae bacterium | reverse complement strand
AGACCGCTTCATCGCAACTCCGTAGTCGAGCTTCACATCGCTGACGGTGACACCGAAATCCGCGGCGTGGGACACTTTCGTTGCGAGCGACGCTGATTCAAGGAGCGCTTTGGCGGGGATGCAGCCCCAGAGAACGCAGGTCCCGCCGAGCCCTTCTCGCTCGACGACGGCGACGGACATTCCGAGCTGTGCGGCGCGGATGGCGCCGACGTAACCGCCAGGGCCGCCGCCAATAAAGATCACGTCATAACTTGCCATTTCTTTGTGCGTTGGAGGTCAGAGTAATCTAAGTACCTGACTGCGGAGTGCGGACCAACGGCATTGCGGACTGCTGACTAACTACGAATTGGGGGACCAACTACGAACTGCGGCACTAGCGCCTCTCGGTCCGCAGTGAGTTCGCAGTCAGTCCGCAGTAGTCAGCAATCCGCAGTAGGTGTCCCAATCCGCAATTAGTCAGCAGTCCGAAATGCCGTTGGTCCGAAATCCGAAGTCCGCAGTCAGATTATGAGGGACAGTGGATTCTCGATGTATCCTCTGACTGTCTGCAGGAATTTGGCGCCGGTTGCCCCGTCGACCGCCCGGTGGTCGCAGCTCATCGTCACCCGCATTCGCTGGCGAACTTCAAGTTGGCCATCGATCACAACCGGCTTCTGCTCGACGCCGCCAATCGCGAGGATTCCGGCTTCGGGCGGGTTGATAATCGCCGTGAACTGATCGATCCCGAACATGCCGAGGTTTGAGACGGTGAAAGTCGCGCCGGTGTACTCCTCCGGCGTGAGCCTGCGCTCACGTGCGCGGCCAGCGAGGTCGCGCGCTTTCTCCGAGATCTCCCACAGGGACATTCGGTCGGCGTCGAAGAGAACGGGCGTGATAAGACCATCCTCAATCGCAACCGCCATCGCCACGTGAATCCGATTGAAATGACGGATCTTGTCGTTCAACCAGTGCGCGTTGACCTCGGGATGCTCGGCGAGCGCGAGGGCGACTGCCCTGATGACGATGTCGTTGAACGAGACCTTGTACTGATCTCCCATTTCCGTCAGCTGCGTGCGCAGTTCGGCAGCGCGGGTCGCATCGAATTCGGCGGTGAGGAAGAAGGTCGGGACTGGTCCGTTCGACTCCGCGAGCCGGCGCGCGATTGTCTTTCTGATCTGTGTGAGCGGGACATCCTTGAAGTCACCTTCAGTCGCGAGCCTTTCCGCCGCCGCAGATCTTCCTGCGCCGCCGGCGGCTTTTGCGTTTTCGATGTCGCGCTTGACGATGCGGCCGCCTGGGCCCGTTCCCTGAATTCCGCCGAGCTGAATTCCTTTCTCGGTAGCAAGCCTCCGCGCGAGTGGCGACGAACGTTGACGTCCGCCCGCCGAAGGCGCGCCCGGTCGGCCTGCTCCGTTTCCTTTTGGAGCTGGCGGACCGGATGGTCGCGGAGGCGGAGCGGGCGGCACTGGACTTTTTCCGGTGCTTTCCTTTGTGTCGGCTACGGCCTGGTTCGGCGGCGGAGGCGCTCCGGTTGGCGAAGCCGCCGGCTGGGGAGCCTGACTTTGTCCGGCGACCTGTCCCGCTTGAGTCGATGTTGATGCAGACGCAGCGGCGGGCGTGGCGGATCCGACGATCGAATCAATGTTCTCGTCCGGATTAGCGATTACCGCCAGTAACGTCCCGACCGGCGAGGAATCTCCTTCGTTTGCGAGTCGCTTGCGAAGCACACCATCGCCCCGCGCGACGAGCTCCATCACCGCCTTGTCGGTCTCGACTTCGGCGAGGACATCGCCCGTCTTGATCTGATCGCCCTCGTTCTTATTCCATTTGACGAGCCGACCTTCCTCCATCGTCGGCGAGAGCGCCTCCATCACCACTTTGGTTGCCATGATCGCTCAGTCGAGGTACATGACTTTCTTGATCGCCGAGATGGTCTTGCCGGCGTCGGGCTTTGCCGCGCGCTCGAGATTCTTGGCGTAGGGCATCGGCACATCTTCCTGATGCACACGCAGCACCGGTGCGTCGAGATCGTCGAAACACTCCCGCTGAATGAAATCGACAACCTGTGATCCCATGCCGCAGATCTCCCAGCCTTCCTCGAGCACGACGGCGCGGTTCGTTTTCTGGACGGAGCGCGCGATCGCATCGACGTCGATGGGCCGTACCGTGCGCAGATCGACGACGTCGATGTTGATCCCCTCCTTCGCGAGATCGTCGGCGACTTTCATCGCAACGAGCACCATTTTTCCGTGAGTGATCAGCGAGCAGTGATCGCCCACGCGCTTGTTTTCCGCGACACCGATCGGAACGATGTGCTCTCCCTCGGGAACTTCGCCCTTGGTGTTGTAGAGCATCTCACCCTCGAGGAAGACGACAGGGTTGTCATCGCGGATCGCCGACTTGAGAAGTCCCTTTGCGTCGGCGGGCGTTCCGGGCGTACAGACCTTGAGACCGGGAATGTGTGCGAGCCAGCTCTCCCACGCCTGGGAGTGTTGCGCCGAGAGCTGTAGCGCCGCGCCATTGGGGCCGCGGAAAACCATCGGTATTTTTGTACTGTCCGCCGGACATGTAGAGCATCTTCGCCGCCGCGTTAACGACTTCGTCGAGCGCGAGCAGTGCGAAGTTCCAAGTCATGAACTCGACGATGGGCCGCAGTCCAACCATCGCCGCCCCGACTCCCACGCCGGCGAAGCCGAGCTCGGTGATCGGAGTATCGACGATACGCATCGGGCCGAACTCGTCGAGGAGTCCCTTGGAGACCTTGTAGGCTCCGTTGTACTGCGCGACTTCTTCCCCCATGAGGAAGACGCGATCGTCACGCTGCAGCTCCTCGCGCAGCGCCTGAGTAAGTGCGTCGCGATAGGTGAGTACCGGCATCAGCTGGTAGTGTCGGTGTAGACGTCCGTGTAGAGCTTCTCGAGCGGCGGCTCCGGACTCGAGTCGGCGTAATCCCACGCGTCCTGCGCGATTGCTTTGGCTTCGTCGTCGAGCTTGTGCATCTCCCCTTCGGTCAGCTCGCCCGCCTCGAACATTTTGTTGTGAAGGAGAAGAATCGGATCGCGCTTCATGTTTTCTTCGAGCTCGTCCTTCGTGCGGTAAGTACCACTCACCGCATCCGACATCGAGTGTCCCATGTAGCGGTAGGTCTTCATCTCGATCAGCGTCGGCCGCTTTTCTTTTCGAGCCCGCTCGATCGCGCGCGCCATGCATTCGCGCACAGCGAAGACATCTTGACCGTCGACTGTCTCACCCTCCATGCGATAGCCTTTCGCGCGGACGATCGCGTCCTCGTTCGCGGTCGACCGTGAGATGGCTGTGCCCATGCCGTACCGATTGTTCTCCATGATGAAAATCACCGGCAGATCCCATAGCGAGGCCATGTTGAGCGCTTCATGGAAGGCGCCGATGTTGACCGCTGCTTCGCCGAAAAAGCAAACGCAAACCTGATTGCCGCGACGATACTTGATCGCGAAGCCAACTCCCGCTGCGATCGGAACGTGACTGCCGACGATCCCGTGTCCGCCGAGGAAGTTGGTGTGGGCGTCGAAGATGTGCATGGAGCCGCCTTTGCCGCCCGAGCACCCGGTGTCGCGGCCAAACAGTTCCGCCATGATTGCGCGAGGGCTGACGCCGCGGGCGAGCGCCTGCGCGTGATCACGATAGGCCGTGATCACGTAGTCATCGGCTCGGATCATCGACATCACGCCGGTCGAGATCGCTTCCTGTCCGATGTACAGATGACAGAATCCGCCGATTTTTCCGAGCGCGTATGCTTCAGCACAGCGCTCCTCGAAGCGGCGCTGGAGGAGCATTGAGTGAAGCAGCTCGCGACGGAGCTCCGGAGTGGTGCCTGCAATGTTGGCGGGCGCGCTCTCTTTCTCGATCACTGTACCCATCTCGGGATCTTTTTCGGTCGTGGGTCCGTTCCCGTCATCCGTTGGTGGAACGTTCTCCTGGCCGTCGCTTGATGCCGGCTTCTCCTTGCGCTTCTGCACGGGTGCGCGCTTCGCTTCGGTGCTCATACGCCTGCGGCCTGCACCTGCTCCCATGCGTGATAGCTGGAGCGAACAAGGGGTCCTGATTCAACGTGGCGGAATCCCATCTCCATTCCAATGTCGCGCAGTTGCCGGAACTCCTGCGGAGTGTAATAGCGATCGAGCGCGATGTGCGCATCTGATGGCCGGAGATATTGTCCGAGTGTAAGGATGTCGACATTGACTTCGCGGAGGTCCCGCATGACTGCGATGACTTCCTCAATCGTCTCGCCCATGCCGAGAATCATTCCGGTCTTGGTCGGAATGTCGGGTGCGGTTCGCTTCACATAGCGGAAGATGTCCATCACTCGCGGGTAGCGACCGCCTGGTCGTGCTTTCTTGTACAGTCGCGGCACTGTCTCGGTGTTGTGATTGTAGATCTCCGGGCCCGCCTCGAGAACGGTGTCAATGCTGTCTTCGTTGCCCTGAAAGTCGGGCACCAGTACCTCGACCGAACAACCCGGAACGCGTTCATGGATCTGTCGAATCGTCTCGGCGAAAACCCAGGCTCCAAAGTCTGGCAGATCGTCGCGATCGACCGATGTTATCACCGCGTGCTGAAGTCCCATGTCGGCGATTGCTTTCGCGACGCGATGAGGCTCGGCGATGTCGTATTTGGGCGGCCGGCCGTGCGCGACAGCGCAGTAGGCGCAGTTGCGGGTGCAGACATCACCGAGAATCATGAATGTCGCGGTCCCGTGCTCCCAGCACTCGCCGACGTTGGGGCAGTGCGCTTCTTCGCACACGGAATGGAGATCGAGCTCACGCATCAAGTGCTTGAGCCGCATGTAGTTGGGGCCGCCCGGCGCCCTTACCTTGAGCCACGACGGTTTCCGTTCCGGGAGCGGCTCGGCGCGGTGACGCCCCATGATCTGATAGAGAGTATCTGGCATCTTTGGGGGCTCGACGAGGAGAGGATCCGTCGAGCTTAGGGAATCTACATCAAAAGCGGTCGGGGCGAAATTGTGACAGATCGTGGCTAAGTGGTGATTCTGTCACGAGATCGGCGATTAAATCCCCCGTTAGGGGGGCCATGAGGACGCCGTTGCGCGAATGGCCGCAGGCGTAGATGAGAGATCGATGCCTCGGATCGGGGCCGATCATCGGCAACAGGTCGGGAGTGACAGGGCGCAGACCGGCCCATGCATCCACGTTTTTTGCGCCGGAGAGGCTGGGGCAAATCTCTTCCGATGCAGCGCGGACCTTTTTCACGCCACTCGGCGTAGTACTCGAATCGAAGCCGACACTTTCCATTGTGCTGCCGCCGATCGTCACGGCTCCGCGTGGAACGACATATCCGCGAGGCCCATAAGCGACGTGGCGAAGTGGTGAGCTCGAATAGGATACTAGCTGTCCGCGCACCGGCTGCACTGCGCGGGCTAAGCGCGCGCCGGAGATCTTTCCAGCCCAGGCACCGGCAGCGATGACGACGTGACGAGCGGTATATTGCGCACTCGATTCAGTCCTCACCGTGCTCGAATCTACAGCGGGGTCCACTCGGGTCACTGCACCGCGTGACCGGCTAATTCGATCGTGGGTCGTGCAAAGCTTCTCGAGCGCGGAGAGCAATACGACGTTGTCGACTGCGCCATCATCAGGATTGAACATTGCGCCCAGCCCATGAGATAGTGCGGGCTCCAGCTCCCGCAGCTCTTTTGCATCGAGCCAGCGGGTAGTCGGAAGAGCCGTCTTCCTGAGTCCTTTGATGCCCTTCTCGCTGAGGGCGACTTGCAGGATGCCAAGTCGATTGAGAGGAACGACGATTCCAGTTCGGTCCGCCACAAATTCGAGGTACGATTGATATCGATCGCGAGCAGCCACGCCGAAAGCGTGAGCCGGTCCCGGCGCTCGCTCGACCGATGGCGCCAACATTCCGGCGGCGGCAGGCGATGCTTCGCCCGGACGTCGCTCGCTTATCAGCATGACGGAGACTCCGCGCTCGGCCAGCGCGACAGCGATGGCGAGTCCGATCAAGCCTCCGCCAACGACTATGACTTCGCCAGTCAGCCTTCCGGTCCCCCGGGCCC
>DASWCI010000082.1:0-5712 GCA_036390195.1 Gemmatimonadaceae bacterium | reverse complement strand
GTCTCCTTGGTATAATCGACGCGCAGCTCGGGACTCTTACCCGCCTGCGCCTTCCTGCCTGCCTGTGCGCCGGCATTTGCGGCGGCGAGGCACAACAGAGAGACCGCGATGTAGCGGAGTCTCATTCGACCTCCATGAGATTTTGATTGCCGGCAGCTGGACGGGAGCCGCCGAAGGGAGGTCTAAAGTAGGAACAAACGTCGTACTGGGAAAGGGCTCGGCGTGCAGACCGCGACGAGAAGCTGACATCCACAGAACTGAAGCAGGGAGCTGCAAGCTTGGCAGCTTCTTAGCTGCAAGCTTTTCCGGCGGCGTAAGGAGTCGGCGAAGCCAGGTTCACGCGCCCCGAACGCCTGTATGGAAGCTTGCAGCTATAGAGCTTTAGTCAGCTCACAGCTCCCTGCTTTGGTTCTGTGCATGTCGGTCGTCGAGCCGCGATCTCGACGCCGAGACTACTCGTACCGGAGCGACTGTATCGGATCGAGATTGGCAGCCCGCTGAGCGGGCCAGACACCAAACAGCACCCCGACAACACCTGAGAAGACGAAGGCGATGAGTATCGAAAATGGCGCGACCGATGTGTTGAAGTTCCCGAACTTCGCCAGCGCGACCGCCCCCGCCCATCCAACCACAATCCCTCCCACGCCGCCCAGCAGGCACAGCACCACCGCCTCGATCAGGAACTGCAGCAGAATGTTCTGCGGCGTCGCACCGAGCGCTTTGCGCACGCCGATCTCGCGCGTCCGCTCCGTCACCGAAACCAGCATGATGTTCATGATCCCGATTCCGCCGACGAGCAGACTCACCGCCGCGATTCCCGAGAGCAGGAAGGTGAAAATCTGCGTCGTCTCGCCGAGCGTGTTCAGGAAGTCGGCTTGGTTCCTGATCTGGAAATCGTCGGCAACTCCGACGCGCAATCTGTGCTCTCGGCGCAGAATCCTCTGAAGCTCGGCCATCGCCTGCGGAATCTCTGCCTCCGACGCTGCGAGTACGCCGATCTGCCTGAGCCTGTCGCTGCCGAAAACACGGAATTGCGCGGTGGTCAGCGGAATGAGAACCTGATCGTCCGGATTTCCAAATCCGCCCGCGTTGCCCTTGCTTGCGAGTACGCCAACTACCTCGAAGAGAAATCCGCCAATGCGGACATTTTGTCCGACGAGGCTTGCCGCCGGAACACCAAGGTTGTCAGGAATCGCTGCGCCGAGAACCGCCACGCGCCTGCTCGCGCGATCATCGCCCTCGGTGAACATCTTCCCGGTCGCCAGCGTGTACTTGCGCACCTCGAGATAATTGGGCGTCGTGCCGAGTACCGTCGTGTTCGTGTTTGTGTTCAGGTACTGAACCTGTAGCTGCTTCTGCATCTCTGGCTCGACCGCCGCGATTGCCGGTCCCGCTGAGTCAAGCGCCTTGGCGTCAGCGACCTTCATCGGCGCGCGGTCACTGCCTGAGGAGACTCCGCCCGGCGCAAAAATCTGCCCGGGAAACACTGTCAGGAGGGTCGTTCCCAACGCGGAAATTCGCGCGTTGACGGATTGCTGGGCCCCGCGCCCAAGCGCGACGACGGCGATCACCGCGCCGACTCCGATGACGACGCCCAGCATCGTCAGAAAAGATCTCAGCTTGTTGGCGCGGAGCGCACCGAGCGCGACACCAATTGTCTCACCGAGCAGCATACGCTACCTCCTATGTGCCGGGCGGCCTTCCGCCCCCGCCACCACCACCGCCACGTCCTCCGCCGGCACCGCCCGCCCCCGTTCCCGTGGTCGGCGTCTGCTGCTGTTGCAGTCCGCCACCAGTGCCCGCTCTCACCCGCGCCTGTACCTGCTCACGCTGCGCCTGCAGCACAGCGGGCCCGAGAAGCGCTACCTGCTCTCCTTCCTGCAGGCCGCTCAGAATCTCGGTGTAATCGAAATCGCTGATTCCAACACGAACGACGCGAGGAGTGTATTTCCCGTCCTTCTTTGCGAAGACTATCATCGGGCCACCGCTGCCGCTCGTAGAACTAGCGAATGAAGCTGCTGCGCCAGCTCCACCTGCTCCACCAGCACCGCCTTGGCGATTGAAGCCGCCTCGCTGGCCGAATGCCGAAGCAGTACCCGAGCGCGTCGACGACGCAGCGCCCGAAGGCGTCGACGATGCAGTGCCGCGCGCCAATCCGCGAGCCTGCCTCGCCGCGGCGATCGTCGCTCGAATCGAATCGGGCGTCACTCCCAGCACCGTCGCCACCGTCCCTGCGTCACGCGCATTTCTGATCGCATCGCTCGGCACCGCGAGTACGTTGTCGTGGCGGGCAATGTCCATTACCACCTGACCATTCATGCCGGGCTTGAGCGCTGCGTCAAAATTGTTGAGGCTGACGAGCACCGGAAACATCGTCACGCTCGACTGCACCACCGCTTCCGGCTCGACCTGCTCGACGATGCCAACGAACCGGCGGTTCGGAAACGCATCGACCGTCACCGTCGCAGTCTGCCCGGGCTGCACACTTCCAATGTCCGTTTCGTTGACGAACGCCCTCATTCTGACCTTGGAGAGATCTGCCATTTTCAGAATCGTAGTGCCGCCGCTGGCTGACGATGTCGCGGATGTGATCACCATTCCCAACGAGACCGGCTTCTCGATCACCGTGCCATTGGTCGGTGCTTGAACTGTCGCGTCCTCGAGTCGTACCCTCGCGATCGAGAGGTTCGTGCGCGCCTTGATCAGCGCGGCGTTGGCGTTCGCGTACGCCAGCTGCGCTGTCTCCATCTCCTGCGCGGTGATGATTTTCTGCTTGTAGAGATCCTCGGATCGCCTGAGTTGCGACAGAGATGTCGCTCTCTGAACGGTCGTCGAGCTGACATCCGCCGCTGCCTGGTCATACTGATTCTGTACGTCCCGCGGATCGATCTGCACGAGCAGATCGCCGGCTTTGACGTTGGCACCAATGTCGACCGGCATGCGGATGATCGTGCCGGATGCTTTCGACTTGACCTCGACGATGTTGACCGGCTCGACGGTCCCGTTCGCCTGAACGCTCAGTACGATGCTGCGCCGCTCCACCGTAGCTGTTTCGATCGTGAGCGCGGGATCCGTGCCCTTTTTGCACGCGCCGAGCGCGAACAGCACCGCCATCACAACGGACTTTAGCGTTCGGCTCCCAGCTGGCAAGCTGCAAAGCCCTCCGCTCCCCGCTTCGGTATTGAGCATCCGTCCGAAGCGCAGTCGTCTGGAATCCAAGCAACTCACTGGAGGTCCCTGCCGATGAGCGCTTCCAACTGTGCCCGTGCGATTCTGTAATCGTACCGCGCCTGAATTAGCGCTTGTTCCGCGGTGGCCAGCGCCGCCTGTGAGGTGATGAGATCGAGCAGCGTCGACGCGCCGATGTTGTAACGCTGCTGCTGCACCCGCACATCTTCCTGCGCCGCCGCGACAGACGCGACCTGCACCGCCACGCGCTGCGACGCGCCACGTATAGCACCGATATTTTGCGTCAGCAACTCCACCGCCGCGAGCTGCGCATCGCGGAGCGAGGCCTGCGCGTTGACCTCCGAGACCTTGGCGCGCACTACCTGCTCCTCTCGCAGGAAATTGTTGAAGATCGGGTAGGAAAGCGAGAACGCCAGCCGGCCGCTGTATGTGAACGGATCGCTTCCAAAGCCGAAACGCGGATCGGTTCCGCTGCCCGAGCGCGAATAGCTCGCGCTCAGCGATGGGAGATAGGTAGACTTCGAGGCCTTTGTCGCTTCCTTTGCTGCGTCGAGGTTCGCCAGCGCCTGGTCCACGGCTGGTCCATTCAGGGCCAGCTTCGCCAGCTCCGCGCTGTCCGGCAGCGCCGCCATGTTTTCCTGCACCGACGCCGGATCGGCGGTCACCGGTACCGGCGATCCGACGAGTCTGGTCAGCGCCGCGTCGGCCGCCTCCTTGTTGCTTTGTGCCGTGATCAGGGCGAGTTGCGCGTTCCCGACCTGGATCACGCCGCGCAATGAATCAGATCTTGTGGCTACTCCAGCGCGCACCTTTGCAACCGAAGTTTTGAACTGCTCGTTGGCTTGCGCCATCTGCAGCCGCGCTGCGTCTTCGCTTTCGATCGCGGCGAGAACGGCGTAATACTGCTGCTTCACGCTGAGCGCGACGTTGTATTTCACCGCCACGCGGTTAGCCTCCGCGGCAGCGATCTCCGACTTCGCCGTACGCAAGTTGTAAAGCCTCTGGCCGCCGTCGAAGAGTGTCATGTTCAGCGACAGACCGGTGTTGTTGGTCGGTTGCTGCGCAACGGTGACTTGTTCGCCATTCGAGTTCAGGCGTGTCTGCCCGCCACCCAGCTGAACGACGTGTCCCGCACTGAGCGTCGCGCTCGGCAGAATCGCGCCAATCGCGGAAACCCGCGCGGCTTTGCTCGTCCTCTCGGTACCCTCGGCCTGGATGGCCTGGGGAGAGTTCTGCTGAGCCATCCGTATGGCTTCGTCCAGCGAGATCTTACGCGCGCTGTCGGGAGCGCGTGTTAGCCCCGGCTGCAACCCGGGCTTGAGAACCTGGGCCCCTCCCCGCAATGCGGGAAGAGCCAGAAACATCAGCGTGATCGCCGAGAGTAATCTCATCGGCGCCTTTGTAATGAACGACATATGACCGCTACGAAATCGGTTGAAAGCGAAAGGGCCGCAGAGACCGCGGCCCTTCAATAAGTACGCCCAACCCAGCCGTAGTGCTGAATCGATGCCTACCGCGTAACCGTCGCCAGCATCCTCTGCCTTAGTGTCGCCAGACGCCTGCGCAGCGACCCGTCCATGACTGTGTCGCCAACTTTTACGATCACTCCGCCGAGGATCGCGGGATTCAGTGAGATATGGGGCACGACCCGCTTGCCCAAGAGGCGCGAAAGCTGCCGTGCCAGCGCATCCCGCTCGGGCTCGGTCGGCTCACGCGCGACCGTGACGTTCGCATGCACTCGGTTCTCCGATTCGTCGATCAGCATGCGATACTCGGACGCGATCTCAGGAATCAGCATTTGCCGGCGCTTGTGGATCACCGTCTCGATGTAACGCAGAAAAAGACTCGGCACCCTTCGGCCGAGCGCCTTTTCCAGGATCTCGATCTTGTGGGATGCAGATAGCTTGGGCGAGTCGAGGAATGTCCTGAGCGTCTGATTCTCGCGCATCGCCACGGCGATGGCATCGAGTAGCGCACCCCACGCCTCCGGCTCGCCGCCGTCAGCTCTTCGCGCCAGCGTCAGCAGCGCCTCGGCGTAGTTGCGGCCGATCGTCGCCTCGTTCATCCGCGCTTTTTCTCCGCCGGTGGAATCGAAGAGAGAAAGCTCTCCACGATCTTCCGGTTCGACTGATCATCGAGGTTCTTCTCGATGACCTTGCTCGCGCCCGCTATGGCCAGCTCGATCGCCTCTCGACGCAACTCGGCGATTGCGTCCTCCTTCTCGCGCTCGATCTCGCTCCGCGCGCGCTCCAGCATCTGCTGTTGCTGTTGGTGCGTCTCTTCTATCATTTGCGCGCGCAGGTTTTCGCCGAGCTGACGTCCCTCGACGATGATCTTCTGGGCCTCCGCTCTTGCGGCCTCGATCTGCCGCTGCTGTTCAGCCAGGGCGCGAGCGGCTTCTTCACGGTCACGTTTCGCGCCTTCGATTGCTTCCTCGAGCGCTTTTTCGCGGGCTTCCACCGCTGCGGTGATCTTCGGGAACACGAGCTTCCCGAGAATCGCGAACAGAATGAGGAAGACGAC
>DASWCI010000081.1:0-2113 GCA_036390195.1 Gemmatimonadaceae bacterium | reverse complement strand
ACCAGCGTTTCGTTGAGCTTTGCCATGATCTCCTTGGGTGTGCCCTTGGGCGCGAACAGTGCGTTCCAGGCACTCACCTGGTAATCGGGGAGGCCTGCCTCCTTAGGATACCCCGAGCAATAACTGCTACGATTTTGACGGCTGGCGCGGCCTGATCGTGTAGTTCCATTCAGGATGGAACTGATCGCCGGTGATGTCGAGGCGTTTCATCTCGGCTTTGCTGATCTTGATGCCCTTCTTATAGCTGCGCGTGTCGAGTGCGCTCTCGACTTTCAGACCGGTCTTGGTCGTCGTCGCGCCGATCAACTCGACCACGGCAAGGCGATCCGTCAGCGGCCGACCGCGCCAGTTCTGCGTGATGTGGCAGAACAGCCGGTGCTCGATCTTGTTCCACTTCGAGGTGCCCGGCGGATAGTGGCAGACGTGGATCGCGAGTCTCGTCTCATCGGCTAGCTTTTGCAACTCGATCTTCCAGAGCCGCACACGCGCGCCATTCGAGCCGCCGCAGTCCGCCGTGATCGTCAACTCTCGTGCATTCGGATAGCGCTGTCGTCCCATGCGTTGGAGCCAGCAACGGATCGACTGCACGGCGAACTCAGCCGTGTCGCTCGTGATCCCGACGCTGACGAAGCCGGCGTTGGCGGTCACATCGTACACGCCATACGGCACGACCTTGCCGAGCTTCTTGTCCTCGAAGTCGTGCACGTTCACGCGCCGTGGATCGCCTTTTGGACGATAATCAGTTCCGCCATTCTTGAAGTTGCCGATCAGCTCCTTCTTCTTCGTGTCGACGGAGATGACGGGTTGTTGTTGCACCTGCGCCGCAATGACTTTCGCGTTGATATGCTCGAACTGGGCGTTTCGGTCGGGATGTTTCGAGCCTTCATCCGCCTTGCGATTGGACTGGCGCGAGAACCCGAGTTTCACCAACTCCTTGCGCACGGTGTCGGCGCTGATCGGATGCCCCATCTCCGTCAGGGTCGCCGCGAGCTTCTCCATGCTCTTCGACACCCAGATCAAGGGCCGCATAGGATCGCCCAGCGTCGCGGGCGCGACCAGGCGCTCGAGTGCAGGGACGAGCCCCGGATCGTTTTCGCAAACCGCGCGACGCCCGCCGCCAGCGCAGCGAACGCGCCCCTTCGGCAGCGGTTTTGCGTCGATATCATCCTCGCCGCGATTGATCGTCGAACGGGCGAGCCCGGTGATCTTCGATACAACCGCGAGACCGCCCCAACCAGCAGTCCGCACCTCCCCCGCCGCAAACAGTCGCCGCCCCCGCTCGTCGAGCTGAGAGCCGACCGCTTCCCATCGCTGCCGAATCGCGTCCTCGTCGATCATCCGACCGACCTAGGCCCGTTCACCCCGCACCGGAATCCCCGACACCCGAGTCACTCCGACGCACAACGGCGGATCGCGATTCAGTTATTGTTCGGAGTGTCCTTAGCCGGATCACGTCGTGATGTCTTGGAGGTGCCAGGACGACAATGCATTGCGGCAAGGCTGGCGACCTTGTAATATCCTTTGCACAAACTTGGCACCGTGCCGGAACAAAGCGGGCCCGTCGGCGCCGTATGACATCAAGCCGCCGGCATCCACGAAGGCGCGCGTAGTCGAGGCCGCGGGTAAACGGTGCTCAACTGCGAGATCAGCTATTCGTTTGGTAGACAAACTGCCTTGAATGACAACGGCGTCCGCCCGTCCGCTCATCATGGCAGCAAAGGCTTCGGCGAGCCCCTGATCAGGCCCTGGTATCGTGATGGGCTGAATCTCAATCCCGGCGACGCCTTTGATACCGAGGCCAAAGAATTCGTCTGCCTGGTACAGATGTTTGGTACGCTCGACCTCGACGATACCGCCCCGGGGGGCTGAAGCTCTTTTCCGCGTCCAAATGTGATCCGGCACGACTACGCTCGAATGTCAGCTGGTGGAGACCGGACTGCCTGGCTGGGCATGTAGGACTCGAACTCAGAAATGGCGGCGAAAATTATCCCTTTGAAAGGTCGCACAGATTTCCGGTGATCCCGCCGAATTCCGGCCGCAGAGACTATTCGCGTTCGAGCTGCGAGGGTGGGAGGCGCAGCTCGGGCCTAGTGCCAGCATCTCGGCAGGATGC
>DASWCI010000080.1:0-2753 GCA_036390195.1 Gemmatimonadaceae bacterium | reverse complement strand
TAGAATACACTCGACTGTCCGGGACTGGCGCCACCAACCGGTCTCGACGAGATACGCTCTGGTGGCCCCTTGAGCTCGACGACATTACCCTCCGGGTCTGTGACGTAGATTGACGGCCCTTGTCCCTCTGCGCCATAGCGTGGAGCGGCCGGACCGGCTTCGACGCCGTGCGTTTCGAGATGGCGGCGAATAGCAGGTTCATCGAATGGCTCTATCCGAAAGCAGAAATGATCGAGGTTGCGTCCTTCTTTGCGAGGTGCTGCGCCGCCCGCTCTACCGAGCTTGCCATCCACACGCACGAGATCAAGGATAGATCGGCCGGCTCGCAACTGAACCAAGCCGATCTCATCCTGGCGTCGCTCGACCGTACATCCGAGAACTCCGCAATAGAAGCGAAGCATGGTGTCGATGTCGACAACGCGCAGCACAAGATGGTCGATTTCACGAATGCGGATCATCGATGGTGTGACGCAGGATTATTGAACTCACCACTGGGTGTAACGGCCTAATGAACGATAGGTCGCGCACTCACGAGGCCTCTATTCCTAAGGAGTTCAAAATGAAAAAGTTTCTTGTTACCTATCTTGCGCCCGCCTCGGTAATTGACGATTGGAAGAAGACCGAACCCAAGCATAGAAAGGAGGCCGAGGAGAAGATGCAGGCGGACTGGAAAAAATGGATGGGCGATCACATAAAGATGTTCGCTGACAAGGGAGCCGGCGTCGGAAAGACCAAACGTGTCACGTCGAAGGGCACGGCCGACGCAAGAAACGACATCATGCTGTATGCGATCGTCGATGCGGAGTCACACGAGGCGGCAGCAAAGACATTCGAAGGCCATCCGCACCTGCAGATCCCGCAGGCTTCCATAGAAGTCATGGAGATTAATCCGTTGCCTGGGATGTAATTTGCCGGTTGCCGGGTCCCCTCAGCTTCCCGGCGTCCATATCCTCTTTCCCGATCCGGCCATATCCAGCATCAGCTCGTTCAATCGCTTGACGAACGCGCCCGGCTCGTCGAGCTGACCGCCCTCGGCGAGCACCGCCTGGTCGAGCAGGATGTGACTCCAGTCCGCGAAACGCTTCTCGTCGGACTCGTGCTTGAGCGCGCCCACCAGCGGATGGTGCGGGTTCACTTCGAGCGTGGGCTTGCTCTCCGGCACTTTGTGCCCCGCGGCCTTCAGCAGACGCTCCAGATTCGTGCTCATCGCCGACGGGTCGGCGACCAGGCACGCGGGCGAGTCGGTGAGGCGATGGGTGACGCGCACGTCCTTGACCTTGTCGCCCAACACTTTCCCGATCTTGTCGGTGAGCTCCTTGAACTCGCCCGCCTCTTTCTCCTGCTCCTTCTTCTCCGCTTCGTCTTCGAGCTTGCCGAGATCGAGATCGCCCTTCGCCACCGATTGCAGCTTCTTGCCTTCGAACTCGGTCAAGTTGGCCATGACCCACTCGTCGACGCGGTCGTGCATCAGCAGGACCTCGACGCCCTTCTTCCGAAAGATCTCCAGATGCGGGCTCGCCCGGGCGGCGCCGAAGGACTCCGCCGTGATGTAGTAGACCTTGTCCTGGCCCTCCTTCATTCGCGACACGTAATCGGCGAGCGATACGGTCTCGTCTTCCTTCTCCTCGCGGCTCGAGCTGAAGCGCAGGAGCTTGGCGATGCGCTCCCTGTTGGCGAAATCTTCGGCCACGCCTTCCTTGAGAACGCGCCCGAACTCCTTCCAGACCGTGGCGTACTTGTCTTTCTCCTTCTCGGAGAGATCCTCCAGGAGCGACATTACGCGCTTCACGCACCCCGCGCGGATCGCCTCGACCGTCTTCGACTCCTGCAGGATCTCGCGCGAGACGTTGAGCGGCAGATCGTTCGAATCGATCACGCCGCGCACGAAGCGCAGGTACGCCGGCATGAGCTGCTCGGCATCGTCCATGATGAACACGCGCTGGACGTAGAGCTTGACGCCGTGGCGGTGATCGCGGTCCCACAGATCGAACGGGGCATGCGCGGGCAGGTAGAGAAGCATCGTGTATTCCTGCTTCCCTTCCACTCGGGCATGGGTCCACGCGAGCGGCGGCTCGAAGTCGTGCCCGACATGCTTGTAGAACTCCTGATACTGTTCCTCGGTGATCTCCGACTTGGGCCGGGCCCACAGCGCCGAGGCCTGGTTGATCTGCTCGTCCTCGTCCTTGAGCACCTCCGCGTTCTTGTCTTTGTTCACATCAGTCTCCAATCCCTCCTTCTTCATCAGGATCGGGACAGTGATGTGATCGGAGTACTTGCGCAGGATGGAGCGCAGTCTGAACCCGGAGAGGAGCTCGTCCTCGCCTTCGCGCAGGTGCAGGATGACTTCGGTGCCGCGCCCCTCGCGGGTCACCGTCTCCAGCGTGTACTCGCCACCGCCGTCGCTCTCCCAGCGCACGCCGTGCTCGGCGGTCATCCCGGCGCGCCGCGTAACGAGCGTCACCTTGTCCGCCACGATGAACGATGAATAGAAACCGACGCCGAACTGACCGATCAGGTGCGCGTCCTTGGCCTGGTCTCCGGTCAGGCTCTGGAAGAACTCGCGCGTGCCCGACTTGGCGATGGTGCCGATGTTGCTGATCACCTCGTCGCGCGACATGCCCACGCCGTTGTCGGACACGCTCAGCGTGCGCGCGGCCTTGTCGTAGGCGACACGGATCTTCAGGTCCGGATCGCTCTCCCACAAAGCCATGTCGGCGAGTGCCTCGAAGCGCAGCTTATCGCACGCATCCGAC
>DASWCI010000079.1:0-1836 GCA_036390195.1 Gemmatimonadaceae bacterium | reverse complement strand
GCGGTGGAGTCTTTTGCGTTTCCGCCCCCCCCCCCGGCCACCCATCTACTGAACCGTGACGCTTTCGGAATTCCAGCAACTCGTCACCACACTCGCCGCTGAAGGCGAGAAGCTCATCGATGCCGCGACGACCTCCGCATTGCTCGAGGAAGCCCGGACATCATTGCTAGGAAGAAAATCCGGACGATTGCCGGAGCTCTTCAAGCAGCTTCCATCGCTCGCGCCGGGTGAGCTGCGCGAAGGCGGCTCGCTTATCAATGCCGTCAAGGCAAAGCTCGAGACGCGCCTCGAAGAGCGGCGCCAGCAGCTGGAGGCGGCAAGCTCCTCGAAGAGAAAAATCGATTTCACTATGCCCGCTCGGCGGCAGTGGCTTGGGTCGAAGCATCCAGTCACGCTCGTCATCGAGGAGATCGAAGACATCTTCCGCGAGCTTGGATTCACGATTGCGCTGGGGCCGGAAGCGGAGACCGAATGGTACAACTTCACCGCGCTCAATTTTCCGCCCGACCACCCGGCGCTGGACCTGCACGACACTTTGTACCTGGGCGAAAACGCGCTCCTGAGAACTCACACCTCGCCCGTGCAGATCCGGACGATGCAGAACTTCAAGCCGCCAATCAGGATTCTCAGCCCCGGCAACGCATACCGCCGCGATTTCTTCGATGCATCGCACGCCCCCATGTTTGCCCAAATCGAAGGACTAGCCATTGACGAGGGCGTTAGCTTCGTCGACCTCAAGGCCACGCTTACGCATTTCGCCAACCGATTCTTCGGCAAAACCAAAACGCGCTTCCGGCCGAGCTATTTCCCGTTCACGGAACCGTCGGCGGAGATGGATGTGGAGTGCCAACTGTGCCATGGCGTTGGCTGCCCAGGCTGCAAAGGAACCGGTTGGATGGAGATACTCGGCTCGGGAATGGTGCATCCATCGGTGCTTAACGCCGCCGGACTCGATGGCGATCGCTACACCGGATGGGCGTTCGGCATGGGACCGGCTAGAATCGCCATGCTGCGTTACGACATTCCCGACATAAGGATTCTGTACGATTCGGATGTGAGATTCCTGTACCAGATATCTCGATGAGAGATCTCTTTCCAGTGAACCGGCGCACGTCATGAACGCTTCCTACGAGTGGCTGCGAGCGTTTGTGCCATTCAGCCTGAGTCCGACTGAGCTGCGCGATCTTCTCACATCGCGATGCGCTACTGTCGACGATCTCGTCTCGCTGCGCGAAGATCTGCGCGACGTCGTGATCGCGCGCGTCGTCGAGGCCTCACGTCATCCGAACTCGGATCACCTCTGGCTGACGAAGGTCGACGCTGGCGGCGGCAGCGTTGTTGATGTCGTATGCGGCGCGGCAAACGTCAGCGTCAACACCCTCTATCCGTTTGCGCCGGTTGGTGCCGTTCTCCCTGGCGGCGTGCAAGTCGAGAAGCGCAAGATTCGGGGAGAGACTTCGGAAGGGATGCTCTGCTCCGCGCGTGAGCTCGGTCTCGGGCAGGATCAGGAAGGAATCTTGGCGCTGTCGATCGATGTCACGCCGGGAACGAGATTTCTCGACGCAATGCCGATCGGCGATACGCGACTCGTGATTGACGTGCTTCCGAATCGCCCCGACCTCCTCTCGCACGAGGGTCTCGCTCGCGAGATCGCTGCGGCGACAGGCGGCACTGTGACGCGGCCGGAGATCACCGAGGAAAAACCGTTCGTCATTCGTAGCCACACTGTAAAGGCGACGTCCGGAAAAGTTGGTGATGTCACGGTCAAGCTCGAGGACACCGACGGCTGCCTTCGCTATGCCGGAGCCGTCATCACCGGGCTGAAGGTTGGACCAA
>DASWCI010000078.1:0-4660 GCA_036390195.1 Gemmatimonadaceae bacterium | reverse complement strand
TTCCCGCAAACACCGGACCTGATTTTGCTCGCGATACCTCGGTCGCATCGATTTTGAAACCGACCCGGTGGATCTTTATGACTCCGAGAAAGTCAGATGTGAGGGTTCCGGCGACAGGGGTAGCGCTCATGATCATGCGCGAGCTTCGGACATGCCGATTCGGCTCGCAAAACGGCCTCAGCAGATTGCATTTGCCCTTGCAGATTGCAACCAATTTGCCTGCTAAAGTAGATTAGGTCAGCAGTATAACAACCTGGGGCTCTGGAACTTAGCAGTACGTCGAGATTTGGCAATCCGCTTGCCTTACTACCGGTTGCCATACCGCGAAACGCCCCGTCTGTTGAGTGTTGACGGCATCGTGTTCGCCGTCACCAACTGATTCCGGAGACATTAAATGAGCAACAAAAAGGGTTTTACACTTATAGAGCTTCTTATCGTCGTCGTGATCATCGGCATTCTTGCGGCGATTGCGATTCCGAAATTTGCAAATACGAAGGACAAGGCTTACGTCGCGCAGATGAAGTCCGACCTTCGTAACCTCGCGACCTACGAAGAGCAGTACGCTGCCGACAACGGCGGTGCCTACTTCGGTGGAACCGCGACGATGGCTGCGCCTCTTCAGGGGTTCACCCCGTCGCAGAACGTGACGATCGTCGTGACCAACGTCGCCGGCCCGCCGCCTTCGTGGAGCGCGACTGCCACGCACTCGCAGTCAGCTAAGACGTGCGACATGACCAACGGTGTGATTACCTGCGCGTAATCAGCCTGATGGATAAATGTGAAAAGGGGAGCGTCGAAAGGCGCTTCCTTTTTTTATTTCTGCTGCACTGACCGATTATTGCCGCGAGGACGCCCCGGGGCCAGGAAGCCCCGGAGATTGTTGCTCTGATTGCAACCTTGCTGTAAATCGCTGCGACTCCGAAATCCGCTCCACTTCGAGCGCGATAGCGTCCACCGCCGCCTCGATCTTTTCCAGCCGACCATCGATCGTGCTCAGCTCGCGTGGCGGGATGGGGCGCGGCTCCAGCCACTTGGTGATCAACCGGACGATCGGAAAGCCAAGGACAATGGTTACAAGACCGGGAATGACCCAGGAGAGGACTTCGTGAACGATCAGATTCGCATCCGGTTGCATTTGAGTCCCTTATGGCTTAGTCGCAGCTACCCGCCTTACGTTAGCGGCAGTCAACGGTTTCGGCGTCGATGGCTCACGGCAAACGAATTGCACCCTTCCCGCCAAAGCGCAATCTAGCAGCGCATCCTGGAGGCTTCACGTGCGACCCATCGTTATTTGCCTGACGCTATCGGTTCTCGCCGTGGCATGCGAGAACAGCGCGAATAAACTTATTGGCATCGTAGGAACGGGCGGCGGCGCGGTGACGCAAGCGCAAGCGACTGGCGACTGGTCCTTCACTTTAAGAAAGACCACCACGCTTCCGTGCTCTGGCGGCTCGCTCGCAGACGGCCAGGTGATCACAGCCCACCTCGACGTTCTTTCCGACGGAACGGTGACTGCCTCCACCAGCAGCTGGCAGAATCCTCCTACGACAACCGCACGCCCGATCAGCGGCTTGGTGCGTCTGAGCGATGGATTCACTGACCTAATTCTCAACGCGTCGAGTGGGAGCGCCGCCGCAATGGAGCTCCGCGGCACGATGACGGCGACCAATGCCTTTACCGGCACTCTGACCGATCCCGCACCCGGATCGTCCCCCATGTTCAGCGTTGGAGGCTGCGAGTACACGACATCGGGCACGAAGGCCTGAGTGAGTAGGCACATCTCAAGCACTTCCGCCTGATTCTGCGCATCTTTTGTCGGAAACTCACCACCACTGGAAATGAAAGCGAAAGACATCGTCTATGTGAACGGCTCCTTTGTCCCTCGCGCGGAAGCTCGCGTATCCGTTGAGGACCGCGGCTTCGTCTTCGGCGACGGAGTCTACGAAGTTCTGCGTGCGATCAACGGACGTCTATTTGCGCCCAGATTCCACAACGAGCGTTTGAAGCGGAGCCTGGACGGGTTGCGCATCTCGCTCCGCGGAGCCGATACCCCCGAGCGCTTCGTGGAAATTGGCAGGCAGCTTCTCAAGGACAATGATCTTGTACAAGGCGAAGCGACGCTCTACATGCAGGTCACGCGTGGCGCCGCAACGCGCGTGCACAATTTTCCTCCGGATGACGTGGCGCCCACTGTCTACATCTCGGTCGCTCGCTTTACGCCCTACTCCGACTTTGCGCGAGACGGCGCGCCGGTCATCTCATGTCCGGATCTGCGCTGGGGTCGGTGCGATCTCAAGACCTTGAATCTGATTCCCAACGTGCTTGCGTCCCAGGCAGCGAAGGAGCGCAGGGCATTTGAGGCGATGCTCATTCGCGATGGCGTGATAACCGAAGGAGCAAAGACGAATTTCTTCGGCGTTGTCGACGGTTCTCTGCGCACGCATCCATGCGACACGCACATCCTGCCTGGCATCACGCGCACCGTGCTGAGAGATCTTGCGCGCCAGCTCGGCATCGAATTCGACGAGACACCCATCAAGGCCGAGGAAATTCCGAGACTCAGCGAGCTGTTTCTGACGGGCACGACAACGGATGTGATGCCCGTGGTCACGCTCGACGACAAGCCGATTGGAAAGGGAAAGCCCGGCGAGCTGACACGCAGGTTGCAGCGCGTTCTCGCGGACAGCATGGCATCAGACGGGGACTAGAGGCGCGATAAGGTCCGTCGGTAATGCGCTGCATTGAATACGATCGCGTGCGATGCGAAATCCCGAGAAGGACGTGTCGACCGGAATTGATTCGATTCGCTGAAATCGCTAACTTTGGGGTCTAACGCGCCAGTAGCTCAGTTGGATAGAGCAACAGCCTTCTAAGCTGTGGGTCGGGGGTTCGACTCCCTCCTGGCGCGCCAAGCGATCGCAAGCGCCGTTAGCTCAATTGGCAGAGCAAATGACTCTTAATCATTAGGTTGTAGGTTCGATTCCTACACGGCGCACTATGGGCCTGACAACTGAGCCAACCAGCCGCGAAACGAGACGGCCACTTAACCGGTGGCCGTTTTCGTTTGCGGATTCCCGCCTGAATCCGTGGCGTGGACTCGATGGACTCCCACGCGAGGTGTGGCTTCTCTTCGCCACGAATCTGATCAACCGCGCCGGGATGATGGTGCTCCCATTCCTCGTCCTCTATCTCACGACCGAGCTCCGCTTCAGCGCAGGGCAGGCCGGTCTCGCTTTCGCCCTTTACGGCGGGGCCGCGATCATCGCTGGGCCGATCGCAGGGTGGTTGAGCGATCGCATCGGAGCGCTGCCAATCATGCGCGCGTCACTGCTTTTGTCGGGCGGCGTCTTGCTTTTGTTTCCTCTGGCACGCACTCGTCCGACGGTATACGCGATCACCGTTCTCTGGTCAGCGTGTACCGAGCTGTTCCGTCCCGCAAGCCTGGCTGCGATCACCCACGTGGTTGCGCCGGAGCAGCGGAAAGCCGCGTACGCCCTGAATCGGCTTGCCATCAATCTCGGCATGAGCATCGGGCCCGCCCTCGGCGGCTTCCTCGCTGCAGTTTCTTTTCGCGCGATGTTCGCCGTTAATGCCGTTACGACGCTTCTGTCTGGCGTCGTGCTTTTGGTCGCCCGGTGGCGATCGCCAACTGGTGGCGCGGTAGATGACGCGGATCAAGTTGAGCAACGCAGCGTTGGCCGCAACCTCGTGCGTGACAGGCGCCTGATGGCTTTTCTGAGCGCAGCATTCCTGGTCGGCATCGTGTTTTATCAACACGAATCAGCGCTGCCGCTCTATATGGTGCAGTACCTCAACTTGTCCCCGGCATTCTACGGCACGCTATTCACGATCAACACGCTGTTGATAGTTGCGTTCGAGGTTCAGCTGAATAGAGCGACCGCGCAATGGCCCAACGCATGGGCGCTGTTCAGCGGCTGCGTGCTTTTCGCCGTCGGATTCGGTGCTTTGAGATTCGTGGTTTCCGCTTCGGGAATCCTGATCACAGTGGTGATCTGGACGTTCGGTGAGATGATGCTGTTCCCGGCAATGGCGGCGCACCTGGGTGAGATCGCGCCGGAGAACAGGCGCGGGGCTTACATGGGAGCCTACAGCATGTCGTTGAGCATCGCTCTGACCGTCGGTCCCTGGCTGGGAACACAGCTGCTCGCCACTGCTGGACCGGCAGGCGTGTGGTCGGTCATGTTTGCGCTGGGGGCGCTTGCCGCTGTGCTGATGGTGTTCGCCGCGCCTCAACGCCGTCCGATTCGCGTTGCAATCGCCGCTGAATCTTAGCGACGATCATTTCAATTGCGACCGCGTTGTGTCCTCCGCGCGGAACGATGACGTCAGCGTAGCGCTTGCTTGGCTCGACAAACTCGAGATGCATTGGTTGCACTGTTGACAGGTACTGCTCGAGGATCTCGTCGAGCGGCCTCCCGCGTACGTGCGTGTCGCGCTCGATCCGGCGGATGAGTCGAACGTCGGCATCACCATCGACGAATACCTTTACGTCGCACAGCTCTCGAACCCTGTCGTCGACGAAGAGCAGAATGCCGTCGATCACGACAACATCGGCTGGCTCAACGCGAGTGTGCTCTCTACGCCTCAGGTGCGTGACGAAATCGTACTCCGGCTTGTCGATCGCCTTCCGCCTGCTCAG
>DASWCI010000077.1:0-1535 GCA_036390195.1 Gemmatimonadaceae bacterium | reverse complement strand
CAAGGTCGTACGCGGCCGCGCGCAGAACGGGCGAAATTGTCTGTCGCGCCGGGTGTAACTCACTTCTTGAGAGGATGCCATCATGCTTTGGACGATCGCGGTAATTCTCCTCATCCTTTGGATTCTCGGCTTTTTCGTGGTGCACGTGGGTGGGGGGCTGATCCATCTGTTGCTCGTGATCGCAGTGATAGTGATCATCTATCGTCTCATCACTGGCCGACCAGTCGTCTAGCAGGCGTCTCACCTGGCCGCGGCGACTTCGTTGCTCGGCGTAATGCTGCCCTTCACCGTCAGTGGCGAACACGAGAGTGGAGGGCGGCATTTTACATCTTGACCCGTGATGTCCGGCGCTGACGAAACGGCCGCCGACGCAGCGTCCGCTTCCAGCTCGATTCTCTCGGCTGTTCGCGTAGTCCTTTACGAGCCGCAGGACCCGGTCAACATCGCCGCCACGATTCGCGCGATGAAGAACATGGGTTGCTCCAACCTGTATCTGGTGCGCTCCGTCGAATACGATCCGTGGCGACTTGCCGGAATCGCGCACGACACCGTCGACATCATCGATCGCATCAGAAGCTGCGATACACTTGAAGAGGCCCTCGAGGGCGTGGTGAGAGTGGCCGGCTTCACCGCGCGCCGCCGCGCCGCCAAACGTGACGTGACGACTCCGAGAGCGGCGAGTGGCGACCTTCTCGAATTCGCTCGCAGCGGACCCGTCGCGATATTGTTCGGCAGAGAAGACAAGGGGCTGCCCAACGAGATTCTCGATCGAGCGCATCTGCTGGTCACGATTCCGACGACGGGACATGCATCACTCAACCTGGCGCAAGCGGTGCTGATTGCGCTCTACGAGTTGCACCTGACGGCGGCTGACGCGACGCGCATTCTGGCTCCGCCGCGCAAGGATGCTCCACCAGCGACTGCCGAAGAGTACGAGCAACTCTTTGCGGACACCGAGCATGCGCTTTATCAAATCGATTTTTTCAAGACGCGTTTCCATGAACACATAATGCGGTCAGTGAGGACACTCTTCTATCGCGCTGCTCCCGACTCGCGCGAGCTCGCCTTGTTGCGCGCGATTTTCATCGAAGTCGTTCGGACAGTCGAGCGTATCACGAGGGGAAAGGCAGGAGGTTTGCAGCAGTGATCGCACACCTTGCGCCGCTCTTCCTGTCCGAACATTTTTCCGCCTGTCGATCGCTTGTGAAATTGTTCACAAAGCCGACCGATTCACTCGCCTTTACCGATTACTAGCGGATGAACTTGAGAAGCAGATGGCTCGCAGTGCCGGGTTTCATATGCATTGCGGTACTGGCCACCATGCTCTCTGCGTATAGCGGCGCCTCTTCATCGGAAGGAAACAGCCCGGTTCAACCGGTCAAATTCCGCCACACGATTCACGTGGACACGCTGAAGATGAACTGCCTCTACTGTCACTTCTCCGCCAACAAATCCTTCGATCCCGGGTTGCCGGCGATGAGTACCTGCATGGGGTGCCACACCGTCGTGCAGGGAACGTCGCCCGACAACAAGGC
>DASWCI010000076.1:0-2030 GCA_036390195.1 Gemmatimonadaceae bacterium | reverse complement strand
TCAGCCGTGGCTGAGCGGGCTCAACGGCACCGCCAACGGCGTCAGCACACTTACCGTCGTCGAGAGCTCGGCGAAATCACGCTACAACGGCGTCACGTTCGGGCTCGCCAGACTGGCTGATCCGGATTTCCAGTATCAGGCGAACTACACGCTGGCGGTCGACAAGTCGGACGACGACAACGAGCGCGATCCGTTCAGCTTCCGCTACGCCAGAGCAGACCGGCTCGATCGCGAGTACAACTACAGCGAGCGAGATCAGCGTCACCGCCTGAACCTGTGGGCGCTCTACAAGTTCCCGTGGGACATTTACGGCAACAGTCGCTTCAGCTGGTACTCTGCTCAGCCTACTTCTGAGAAATGCGGTGCCAACAACCAGGGTACTGGAGAACGCGCAACTTCTCCGGCGGACAGGATTTGCCCGAACGGAAGCATCCTGCTCCGCAACACGATTCGCAGAGACAACGCGTTCGCGAGCTGGGATGTTCGTCTATCGCGTCCGTTCCGCACGCGGGGGCGTGGCCAGGTCGAAGCGCTGGTAGAAGTGTTCAATGTTCTGAATCGCGACAACTTCCGCGATCCGTCCTCTGCATCACTGCTGTTCAATTTCGATGGAACTATTCGCAACGGGCTCGGCGATCCCCGACAGGTACAGGTCGGGATTCGGTATGGCTTCTGAGTTAACTGCAACTGGTTTCCCCATGAATCGGCACTTACTCATTTGCGCGAGTCTGGTGTTCGGGATTCCCCAGTTGTCGCTGGGGCAGGGCTACCCCTTTAGTCAGCGCGGCAGCGTGACGCAGATGGTTGCGTTCACCAAGATCTCGGTCGAGTACGGCCGCCCGGTCGCGCGCGGCCGAGCATTGTTCGGCGCTCTCGTTCCGTGGGACAGCGTCTGGCATCCGGGAGCGGATTCAGCGACGCGCATCACGTTTAGTCACGATGTGCTCATCGAAGGAAAACCGCTGCGCGCGGGTGAGTACTCGCTTTGGCTGATTCCACGCGAGCACGCGCCGTGGACCGTTATTTTCAGCCGCGCCGCGCACACGTTTCACCGGCCGTATCCCGGTGCCAATCTCGATGTGCTTCGCGCGGACGTGACGCCGGAGCAGGCCTCGCAGATGGAATCGTTCGCGATCTATTTCCCGGCAGTGCTTCGCGACGAAGCCACTCTCAGGCTGCACTGGGGAACCACCGCCGTTCCGGTACGTATCAAGGCGCCGTTCCGGCAATAGTTCTCTTAGCAGCACCCATCCACCACGATCTCGTGCGCCCGGATGCCCTCCACTCCTTCGCGCCCGATGATCGGAACCATGAGCAGGGCCGCGACTGGATCTGCCCACCACCATCCGAGGACGGCGTTCAGCAGCACACCAACCAGCGCGATTACCGAGAGATAGGCGCAGAGTGACGTCTGGGTTGCCTCAGCCTCGAGCGCGCCGCTCGTCAATTCCCGTGCAACCCGCTTCTTGCTCCTCGCAAGAATCGGCATCACGATCACCGACATAGCGAGAACGAGGATGCCGAAGAGACTTCGCTCCGGCGCTTCACGCTTCGCCAACGTGTTGGCTGCGTCAAAGAGGATGTAAATCGCGAGGGCGATAAAGGAGAAGCCGACGATGCGAAAGGTCAGAAGCTCGGCGCGTTCGCGGCGGGAAGGATTTACGTCGGAGCGGAGTCGCCACTGCGCTGCCAGGCTTGCCGTGACTTCGATGACACTGTCGATACCAAAACCGACGAGGGCAACACTGCCCGCGAGCACACCAGCAACGAGTGATCCAATCGCCTCGAGGGTGTTGTATCCGATGGTCGCGTAGCTTAGCCAAATCCCGCGACGGACTAACGCCGCGCGCTCCGAGGCGGCGCGATGAGTCAGTGTGACTCCAGTCAGCGGATCCATCCGGTCATAGCTTCGCGCGACGCAGCAGTTGCGCATTGAGCGCGACCACTACCGTGCTAAATGACATCAGGATCGCACCTATAGCGGGATTGAGCACGATACCGCGAGAAGCGAGCACACCCGCGGCCAGTGG
>DASWCI010000075.1:0-2576 GCA_036390195.1 Gemmatimonadaceae bacterium | reverse complement strand
CCGGCTGGGACGATCCGCGGATGCCGACGATCGCCGGTCTCCGTCGGCGCGGTTACACGCCCGCGTCGATTCGCAATTTTGCCGATCGCGTCGGCGTGGCCAAACGCGAGAACGTGATCGATGTCGCTCTGCTGGAGTTCTCGGTCCGCGAGGACCTGAACCAGATTGCGCGGCGCGTCATGGGTGTACTCGAGCCGCTCCGTGTGGTCATCGAGAACTATCCGGAAGGCGAGACGGAATGGTTCGACACGCCGAACAATCCCGAGGATCCGAGCGCGGGCTCGCGATCGGTGCCGTTCTCACGCGTGCTGTACATTGAGCGCGACGACTTCATGGAAGAGCCGCCCAAGAAATTCTTTCGACTCGCGCCCGGACGCGAGGTGCGGTTGCGATCGTCGTACTTCATCATCTGCAGCGGCGTCTCAAAAGATGCCGGCGGCAACATCGTCGAGCTGCGCGCGACGTACGACCCGGCGACGCGCGGCGGCGACGCGCCGGACGGCCGCAAGCCGAAGGCGACCCTGCATTGGGTGTCGGCCGAGCACGCGATCGATTGCGAGGTGCGGCTGTACGATCGCCTCTTCCGCAGCGAGAATCCGGAGGAGAGTGGCGACTTCCTCGCCGATCTCAATCCAGATTCATTGAAGATCATCGAGGACGCCAAGCTGGAGCCAAGCGTTCGGGGCGCAGCGGCGACGATGCGCTTTCAATTCGAGCGCGTGGGGTACTTCTGTGTCGATCCCGAATCCACGCCCGAGCGGCTGGTGTTCAATCGCACGGCGACGCTGAAGGACACGTGGGCCAAAATCGCTAAGAATTAATGTATACTATTTTTCCGAGATGGCGGTTTGCTGGCGCTGCCCGGTTTGCAGCGAAGTCAGTTGCGAAGATGATGTGAATCTCACAGGCCCCGTCTCCTGCGACCACTGCCAGCAACCGTTCCCGCAAACTGAAACGCTCTGCCCCGTCTGCGATGCGCCAAATCCGTGGGCGCGCCGCGACTCGATCCACTTCTTGTGCCGCGAGTGCGGGACGAGACAGCGGTTGGCGAGCTAGCGAAGGACCGGCTCACCACAGAGATCACAGAGGACACAGAGACGCCTCTGTGATCTCTGTGCTCTCTGTGGTGATCCTATAGACTAACGCTCGTGAAAAAACAGATCGTATTCGCACTCTCGTTCTTCATCGCCGTTGGTCTCCTCGCGCAAGCGCCAAAGGCGCCGGTCGCGAAGAAGGTTCCGAAATCCGTGACGATGTTCGGCGACACGCGCATCGACGACTACGGCTGGCTGCGCGACAAGAGCAACCCCGAGACGATCGCTTATCTCGAATCGGAGAACGCGTACACCAACGCGGTGATGGCGCCGACTGCGGAGCTGCAAAAGAAGCTTTACGACGAGATGCTCGGCCACATCAAGCAGACGGACACGCAGGTGCCGTTTCGCAAAGGCGACTACTTCTATTACACGCGAACCGAGGAGGGAAAGCAGTATCCGATCTTCGCGCGGAAGAAAGGGAGCGTCGACGCGCCGGAACAAATCACGCTCGACGTGAACAAACTCGCCGAAGGGCAGAAATTCATGAACGTCGGCCGCTACGAAGTCAGCGATGACGGCAATCTGCTCGCGTACTCCACTGACAACGTCGGCTATCGCCAATACATCATGCATGTCAAGGATCTCCGCACCGGGGAGGATTTGCCCGACCGAGCGGAGAAGACCGGCTCCGTCCTCTGGGCAGCGGACAACAAGACGATCTTCTACACCGTCGAGAATCCCGCCAAGCGCCAATGGCGCCTCTACCGCCACATCCTCGGCAGCTCCGATGACACGCTTGTCTACGAGGAGAAGGACGATCTCTACGACCTGTATGCCGATCGCTCACTCAGCGGCGACTGGATTTTCACGACTTCGGAGAGTAAGACGAGCAGCGAAGTGCGCGCGATCCCAGCGAACGATCCCGCTGCCGCTCCGCGCGTGATCGTGCCTCGCAAGGAGAACCTGAAATACTTCGTCGATCACCGCGGCGATCGCTTCTACATTCGGACGAACGATGCCGGAATCAACTTCCGCATCGTCAGCGCGCCCGTCGCCGATCCACAGCAAAAGAATTGGACCGAGGTGATTGCGTATCGCAAGCCGGTGTACGTTACGGACTTCGATCTGTTTGCGAATCACCTCGTGGCCACCGAGCGCGAAGGCGGCCTGACGCAGCTCGAGGTCCTCGATCTGCGCGATGGAAAGTTGCATCGCATCCAATTCCCGGAACCGACATACACCGCGGGCCCGAGCCAGAATCACGTCTTCAATACAACGATTTTTCGATACACATACACATCGCTGATTACTCCTGCGAGCACGTACGACTACAACATGGACTCGCACGAGCAGACGCTGCTCAAGCGCGTCGAAGTCCCGAATTACGATCCGGCGAAGTACACCTCGGAGCGCATTTACGCAACGGCGAAAGACGGCGTGAAGGTCGCCATCTCGCTCGTCTATCGCAAAGATGTAAAGCCGCGCGCGATCAATCCTCTTGGGCTGTACGCGTACGGATCGTACGGCGCGTCGACTAAT
>DASWCI010000074.1:0-2555 GCA_036390195.1 Gemmatimonadaceae bacterium | reverse complement strand
GTTCACGAACGAGAAGACGTTCTCGTTGTAGCCATCGTTGTACTGGAACGCCAGCTCGATGTCGATGCCCTCGCGCTCCGTATCGATGTACACGATCTCCTGGTGGAGCACCTTCCTCTTCTCATTGAGGAACGCCACCATTTCGCGCAGGCCGCCCTTGGCGTGGAAGACTTCTGTCTTCTCCTGACCTTCGCGCTCGTCCTTGATCGTGATCGTCACGCCCTTGTTCAGATACGACAGCTCGCGCAGCCTGTTCGCTACAGTGTCGTAATCGAACTTGAGCTCGGTGAAAATCGTGTGGTCGGGCTTGAACCAAACCGTCGTGCCGCGGGCCTTTGGATCGACCTTGTTGAGCACCTTGAGCTTCGTCACGGTGTTGCCGCGCTCGAAGTCCATGTAGTACTCCTTTCCGCCGCGCCTCACCCACACCTTCAACTGCTCGGCAAGCGCGTTCACGACGGACACGCCGACGCCGTGCAATCCGCCCGACACCTTGTAGGAGTTCTTGTCGAACTTTCCACCGGCGTGCAGAACAGTCATCGCCAGCTCGACGCCAGGAATTTTTTCGGTGGGATGGATGTCGACGGGAATTCCGCGGCCGTCATCGATGACGGTGATCGAATTGTCGGCGTGGATAGTCACGTCGATCATCGTCGCGTGACCCGCCAGCGCTTCGTCGATCGAGTTGTCGACTACTTCGTAAACCAGGTGGTGGAGACCTCTCGAGGACGTCGATCCGACGTACATGCCGGGACGTTTGCGAACTGCCTCGAGACCTTTGAGAACCTGTATCTGACCAGCGTCGTACTTCGACGTGCTGATTTCTGCTGCTGCTTTAGCCATTACTCGCGAGGAAGATTTCTTATGAGGACCACTTCAGGCCCATCGAAGCTACGCCGGACATTCGGCGTTGTCTTCAGGCTTAAGGACAGCCCGAAATTTCGCCGAAATCGGGACGATTCCAGAGGCTTCAATCTAACCCCGGAAGGTGTCCAATAGCAAGCTCAACCGCTAATCATAAGTAACGGGCCGGCAACGACTTAGCGCATCAGTTGCAGTCTGATTTTGCGGACCCTCGCGCGCCCCGCCTTGGCGTTCAGCGCTCGCAATATTTGTGGCTCCATCAGCGACAGCTCGGTCATCCACGCGTTCGTCTTCACCGCAACGAAAAGCGTCCCGTTCTGAGCCACCGAAATCGGCTTGGTCACGCTCGCGATCTGCTTTCCGACGAGCAACTCCCACTCCGGAATCACCGACGCCTGGTCGACCCGCTCCGCCAGCTTCGAGTCTTTCAGAAAATCTCCAACCACGTTCGCAAGCATTTGGGGCTTGCGCCGCTTCTCGTTGGGATCTCGCTTTCTCACCATGTCACGCGTGCGACTCAGCGTACCAAAGGTCAGGGTACTCCAGTACAAACCCGTTCTCGTCTACTTTGAGATCACGCTGAAACGCGCCGCCCCCGCCGCCCGCGTCGCCCCCGCCCGCGCTCTCGTAGCGGTAACAGTCGCTCGCGATCCGCGTGTAACTCTGCTCCAGCAGCTCCAGCGTCAGCTCGGGAAAGCGAACCCACGCCGCGCGCACGGCCGCGTGCTCGCCAACCTTCAAGGCCAGCCGGCGAATGGGGAGCAGATTCGTTGATGGGCTGAACCCGAGATCGATATCCTCCGATCCCGATACGGCGGGCACGTCGACGCCGTTCAGCAGCCACTGCTGCTCCTCACGTCGGATATCGAGTGTAATCGCCCTTTTCCCGATGTATCCGGTCAGACGACAGAGCAGCGTACGCCACTGGGAATCGCAACTGATAGTGTATTGCAGACAGCACGCCGTTCCGTCATTCGACAGGACCGCGACGCCAGTCAGTTTTGGGGCACCATCTGAATGGGCAAGGGTGCAGAATTCGTGTCCGGATTTGTCGGCGCGCCGCCAGACGATTGCTGCATCTGACACGAGCTGGCTCAGCTCGTTGGTCTATGCTCGGCCGGCCGGCGCCGCTCAACCTCTTTGTCGTACTGCGACCACACACGCTCGACATCGCCAGGCGAAACGTGCATTGGCGCACCACCCAGAATGCCGGTGACGTTTCGGAACGGGCGACCCATCTGCATTCCGCCCTTGCCGATCGTGAATTCGCGAATGGACTTGTCGTGCCCTGAGCCGCGCATCTTGAGCACCGTGAGCCCGCGCTTCATCTCGCCGAACATCTCAACGTAGCGCAGCAGAATTATCGAATCGGTGAGGGTCGAGATGCTGGACTCCGTGATCGAGTCGCCACCCATCAGCGTGCCGGTGGTGGCGGTGAACATCCCGGTGATCTCCTTGTGCTTGATGAACGACGTCAGCCCGATCACGAATTCGCGGAACGCTTTGAGCGTCCCGACATTCTCGAGCGCCGACAAACTGTCGAGCGCTACGCGCTGCGGCGCAAAGTCAGTAATGATTGCCTGTATCGTGACGAGCCAATCCTCGAGACCCGAGAGATCGGGATAATCGCAGACGACGCGCAACAAACCATCGCGCTCCATCTTCTCGAAATCGAATCCCCAGCCAGTCGC
>DASWCI010000073.1:0-2530 GCA_036390195.1 Gemmatimonadaceae bacterium | reverse complement strand
GACGAGCGTGCCGCAGCCTACGTCGTGCGCGTGAATAGAGGCATGCGAAGCGTGCCAACGATTGTCTTCCCCGATGGGTCTATCCTCGTCGAACCGCGTGCTCGCGAGCTTGCAGCGAAATGCTCGCTCGACCCACCCCCTACACTTGCCCAAAGGATCAGAGGCCTATTCCAAGGGGTTGGAGAAAAGACGCAGTGAGCAGGCCCAGGTCATGAACGAGCCTGAGCGTGCCTCGTGACAGACAGGAGGAATAAGTATGACTACGACTGTGGATGTGATCGTCCTGGGTACTGGCTCGGCAGCCCAGAACGTGGCCTACACCTGCCGCGCGTCCGGTTGGAGCGTGGCCGTTGTCGATTCTCGCCCTTTTGGAGGAACGTGCGCGTTGCGCGGATGCGACCCCAAGAAGGTGCTCGTCGGCGTGGCCGAACTCGTGGACTGGAGTCGGCGCATGCAGGGCAAGGGCGTCTCTGCGCCGGGCCTGTCTCTCAACTGGCCGGACCTGATCCGCTTCAAGCGCACCTTCACCGATCCAGTGCCAGAGGGCACCGAACGCAGCTTCGCCGAGGAAGGAATCACCATGCGGCATGGACGGGCCCACTTCGTCGACCGCACGAGCGTCCAGGTGGGCGATGAGACCCTCGTCGGTCGCCACGTGGTGATCGCAACCGGAGCGCAGCACGCCCGGCTTCAGATACCGGGCGAGGAACTCCTGACCACCAGCACGCAGTTCATGGAGCTGGACGAGCTGCCGCCGCGCATCGTCTTCGTCGGTGGCGGCTACATCGCGTTCGAGTTCGCCCACATCGCGGCACGCGCAGGGGCTCGCGTCCAGATTCTTCACCGCGGGGCCCGTCCCCTCACCAAGTTCGATCCCGACCTGGTTTCCCAACTGGTGCAGGCGACTAGGGACCTCGGCGTCGAGGTCCACCTCAACACAGCCGTGACAGCCATCGAGCGGCAGGGCAACCACCTGCTCGTCCACGCGCGGACGGGCGAGCAGGAGCACACGGTCGAGGCCGACCTGGTGGTGCATGCCGCCGGGCGCGTGCCGGAGATCGACGACCTCGACCTGGACAAGGCAGGAGTGGCACGTGAGAAGGACGGCGTTTCGGTCAATGCCTACCTGCAAAGCGTGACCAACCCGGCGGTCTATGCCGCCGGAGACGCGGTTGCCAGCGGCGGGTTCCCTCTCACGCCAGTCGCGGGCATGCAGGGCGACATTGTGGCCCGCAACCTGCTGGAAGGCAACCGGCACACGCCGAACTACACGGGGATCCCGAGCGTCGTCTTCACCACCCCTCCCCTGGCTCGTGTGGGCCTGGACGAGGCGGCGGCGCGCGCACAGGGCCTGCGCTTCAGGACGCACCGCGAGGACACCTCCGGCTGGTATTCCTCACGGCGGGTGGCCCTCTCACACACCGGCTCCAAGGTGCCGGTCGAGGAGGACACTGACCGTCTATTAGGTGCGCACCTGCTGGGGCTGCATGCCGAGGAGGTCATCAATCTCTTCGGCATGGCCATACGCGCAGAGCTGCGTGCTTCCGATCTCAAGACGATGGTCTATGCCTACCCGACGGGTGCTTCGGACATCAGCTATATGTTATGAGCACACCGTACTCGCTCTATCATCGAGACAGGCTTCCGCTCCCTGTTGCAAGTAGGATCGCGAGCACCGGATTTCCCGGCCATCTTGTCGGCTCCTCAGATATGCCAGAGCTTTCACGGAAAGCGCGGGAGAGCCGGGCTGGTCCATTCGACGGGCCGGGTCCGCTTCCAGACCAGCGACTATTCGGTGCCCATCCAGTATGCCTATCAGCGCTTGACCCTCAAGGCGGACCCATTCCGAGTGCGTCTCTACGCAGGCGAGGAGCTGGTGGCCAATCATCCCCGCACCTATGAAAAGCGCCATGTGATCGAGGACTGGCAACATTATGTCCCCTTGCTAGGTCGATTTTGCGACGATCTGTTTTGGTACGAGAGAGCAGCAGAACAACTGCCCAGGCGAGAGGTGCAGATCTGGGACGACCTCGACTTAGCAGCCCTGGCACTCCTCAATGATGGGTTGATTATTTGTAGAGATGCCGACCGCCCAGATATCGCTAGCAGAGACTGCCGCTACACCTGAGAGGACCGCACCTGATACAGAGGGGCTAGAGACAATCATCCAACTTCCAGCCTGTGCGAACGTTCGCGGCGCAAACTGGAGCAGTACAATCAGCGCCACGACCAGAGCGGAAACGCTCTTGCAGAAGAACCGTAGCATCAAGACGAAACCTCCATTTCAGAATCAGGAAACGTTTACGCTTACCGGTCCCACTTGTACTGGACTGTTTGAAGCATGTGGTCATGCTCACACCTGAAACACAGGGAAGACAGCAAAATGGGACGCTACGCTTTTAAGCATAGTTTGTCTATCTCAAGGGAAGCTCAAAATTGGGTAAAAGTTTGCTCAACTGGCATCACAACAGAAACGTTCACTCTGTGTCCTGTCATGGCCTCTTAGGCCCGCCGACACCAAAGGAAGTCG
>DASWCI010000072.1:0-2528 GCA_036390195.1 Gemmatimonadaceae bacterium | reverse complement strand
CGTAGCGCCCCGAGAAAGCTCTTAGCCAAACAGCTGCAAGGCTTATCGCTCCCCGCTTCAGTTCTGTTGATGCCAGCTCGGTCAATGATCCGTACGCCGCCTTCCAACGTCGGACTATAGCTCCACCACTCGCTGTGACGTATGTTTGCCAAGCTCCACTCAAGGCTGTCGCGAGGTTGTGGAGCTGTCTTGAAGTAAATCCCTGAGTCACGCCCCAGCGGACGGATGAAGGGAGGAGTCTGCGTGACGAATCCACTCCCTTCGACCGACCCGATCGGCCCTCTTAGGGCTGCGCTTGCCGGCCGCTACGAAATCGGGCGCGAGATCGGACAAGGAGCGTTTGCCACAGTCTATCTCGCCAAGGACTCTAGGCACGAGCGTCAGGTAGCTCTCAAGGTCCTGAACGCAGACCCAGGGTCAGAGACCGGCGAATTGCGATTCATCCGTGAAATCCGCACGCTGGCCCGCCTGCAGCATCCGAACATCCTCCCTCTCCACGATTCGGGTCACGTGGAAGCGCTGCTTTACTATCTCATGCCGTATGTAAGCGGAGAGACGTTGCGCGCGAGAATCGACCGTGAGCGACAGGTTCCGATAGACGCGGCCGTACAGATCAGTTGCGAAGCCGCAGATGCTTTGTCGTACGCTCATCGTCAAGGCGTCATCCACCGCGACATCAAGCCAGAAAATATTCTGCTCTCTGGTGGTCACGCGGTCATCGCCGATTTCGGCATCGCGCGCGCCATTGACCTGGCTGGTGTCCAGGCACTGACCCGCACCGGCATGGGAGCACCCGGGACTCCTGCCTACATGAGTCCTGAACAGTTGCTGGGGGATCGCCAGCTCGATGGCCGCAGCGATATCTACAGCCTCGGATGTGTTCTATACGAGATGCTCGTCGGGAAGCCGCCCTTTGCTGGTAAGGAAGGTTTTGTAAAGCGGTTCACCGAGCCTGCCCCCGCGCCTTCCAGTCTGCGCAAGGATGTTCCCGATTGGCTCGATGGAGTGGTTGGCAAAGCGCTGGCCCGAAATCCCGAGCAACGTTACAGCCGCGCGGAAGAGTTGGTTCGAGACCTCTCCCGGCAACCGTCGGTCGAACGCGCTTCAGTCGCGATAGTCAGCGATGCAATTGGATTGTCGGATAAGGCATCTGGTCGCTCAAAACAGGTTAGCGACAGCCGAGATACTGAGCAGCCCTCGATCGCCGTTCTGCCGTTCGCGAATATGAGCGCCAGTCCGGACAACGAGTACTTCTCCGACGGAATGACCGAGGACATCATCAACGCGCTTTCGCGGATTCCTACCCTCAAAGTCGCCGCGAGGACCTCGACTTTTTCTCTCAAGGGGAAATCACTGGGCGTTGCTGAAATTGGACAGCTCCTGAATGTGAAGACCATTCTCGAGGGAAGCGTGCGCCGAATGGATCAGCGCGTGCGCATTAGCGCTCAACTCGTCAACACCAGCGACGGTTATCAGATCTGGTCGGAACGCTACGATCGAGACCTCGAGGACGTTTTTAAGATCCAGGACGAGATCGCGCGAAACATTGTCGATCAGCTGAAACTCAAACTCACCCCGGCGCAGCACCAGGCGCTTGGCAAACGTCACACGGATAACGTCGAGGCGTACGAGCTCTATTTGCGTGGCCGGCACTGCTGGCACCGCTGGAACGTGCCGGGAGTGCTGGACAAGGCCATTCACCATTATGAGGCTGCGCTCGCCAAAGATCCTGATTACGCACTGGCGTACTCAGGACTTGCCGACGCTTACAATGTGCCCGGTCTCTGGGGAATTCTCCCAGCCTCGGCGGTGCTCCCGAAGGCACTGGCGGCAGCGACACGCGCAGTGGAGTTGGCTCAGGATCTCGCAGAGTCCCGCACATCCCTCGGCTTCGTTCAGCTCCTAAACTGGGACTGGGAAGCGGCAGAGTCTTCCTTCCTTCATGCAATCGAATTGAACCCGCGCTACGCACTCGCGCACAGTTTTTACGGCTGGCTCCTCAGCACCGTCGATAGACCGCGCGAAGCCGCCGAGTCAGCGCGCATCGGCCAGGAGCTCGACCCGCTGTCGCCAGCTACGAATGGGATTGCGGCGCTCGTGTCTTATCATGCGCGACGGTACGAGCAGGCGGTTAGCGAATGCGAGCGGGCACTGGAGCGGGATAGCACATCATTCCTTGGCCTGCTGGCCGTCACTCTCTCGTACGCCGCGCTCGGAAAGTACAAGGAGGCGATAAGTCACGCGGAACGAGGCGTTGAGCTTTCGCCTGACCTCAATCTGCTCCGCGCACTTCTCGCTGCCGTCAACGCGATGGCCGGCGATCGAGCGGCCGCAGAAAGGATACTTGGCGAGTTGCTGGAGCGCTCGAAGCAGGGATACGTAGGTCCGACGCTGATCTCCTGGATCTACGCCAATCTTGACGACCCGGACGCTGCTTTCGAATGGCTTCGGAAAGCGTGTTCGACGCATGACTGCACGTTGGCGTTTGGAATCAGAGTACCACTCTACGATCGAATAAGCGCCGATTC
>DASWCI010000071.1:0-7108 GCA_036390195.1 Gemmatimonadaceae bacterium | reverse complement strand
TTTCGTACCGCGGAGAGATAGAGGAAGCAATGAAGCAGGGCGAGGCGCTCAAGCAAGCCTGATTTGGGGGCATCTGTTACTTGTGAAAATCTTCACGAGTCCTGCTTCCGAAGCATTCGCTTGACCGCTTTCGACTCCGCTGTTAGGTATCTTTAATCAGACCTTGACCTCCGGCTCGCTGACCGGCATCACTCGTTCCCAGCTGATCAATGTCCCAAGAGAAACACCTTCGCTGCTCGTTTTGCGGAAAGTCGAAGGACTCCGTCCGGAAGTTCATTTCCGGGCCGTCCGTTTACATCTGCAACGAGTGCATTGCTCTCTGCAACGAGATCCTGGCGGAGGACGAGGAACGCGAGGTAGCGGAGGCGATAACACAGGTTCCGTCGCCGCAGGAGATCAAGGACGTTCTGGACCAGTACGTGATCGGGCAGGAGCTGGCGAAGAAGGCACTGGCAGTATCGGTCTATAATCACTACAAGCGCATAAACTCCACGTCGCTTAAGGACGACGACGTCGAGCCAGACAAATCCAACATTTTGTTGATCGGGCCGACGGGCGTGGGCAAGACGCTTCTCGCCCGTACGCTGGCACGTATTCTGGACGTGCCGTTCACGATCGCCGATGCCACAACGCTCACCGAGGCCGGGTACGTCGGTGAAGACGTGGAAAATATTCTCGTTCGACTGCTCCAGGCGGGCGATTTCAACGTAGCCGAATGCGAGCGCGGCATTGTCTACATCGACGAGATCGACAAGATCGCACGTAAATCGGAAAATCCGAGCATCACCCGCGACGTATCGGGTGAGGGCGTTCAGCAGGCCCTGCTCAAGATCATCGAAGGAACCGTCGCTTCAGTTCCGCCACAGGGCGGCCGAAAGCATCCGCAGCAGGAGTATATCCAGCTCAATACCAAGGACATTCTCTTCATCTGCGGCGGTGCGTTCGACGGACTCGAGAAGATCATCGAGTCGCGCACGGGACGGCGACAGATTGGTTTCAACGGCGCCGGCGCCCGGGACAAGAAGCTGGCGCAGACGAAGATGTTCAGTGAGGTCGAGCCGGACGACCTCCTTCGTTACGGATTGATTCCCGAGTTGGTGGGACGCTTGCCGGTGACCGTCGCCCTGGAAGGGCTCGACGAAGAGGCGCTCGTGCGGATCCTGAAGGAGCCGAAGAACGCTCTCACTAAACAGTACGGCAAGCTGTTCGGGCTCGAAGACGTCAAGATCACCTTCGACGAAGGGGCGCTCGTCGCAATCGCGAGCAAGGCGCTCAAGCGTGGCACCGGTGCCCGCGGACTTCGCGCCATCCTTGAAGAGGTTCTGATGGAAGTGATGTTCGACCTTCCGAGCAGAGAGGACGTCGTCGAGGTCAAGGTGACGGAGTCGTGCATCAGCAACGGCACGCAGCCGCTGCTCGAGATCTCGCCGATCAGGCGTAAGAAAGAAGCCTAGATCTTCGAAACTGCAACAGAAGACTACCAGCTAGGGAAACTACAAACTGAAGACTACCGGCTAGGGGCGGTGGGCGGAGCCGCTGGTGGCTGCGAGCTTCGCCTCGAATGCATCGCGTGGCAGCACGAAGCTCCTCGCGGCTCCGCCCAAAGCTGCCAGCGGGTATTCTTCAGTTGCAGTTACCAGTACCTGTCGCCCTCCAACAGCCTCTAATCAGCCTTGCCCCAAACTTTTCAGCGCGACAACGAGAGCATCCCGACGTCGGACCGGATCCCGGTCCTTCCGCTACGGGATGTTGTCATTTTCCCCTACGTCGTAATCCCGCTGCTCGTTGGTCGCCCCGCATCGCTCGCCGCGATCGAGGCTGCGCTCGCGGAAGACAAGATCATTCTGCTCGTCGCTCAGCGCGATGGGGAAAAGCAGGAGCCGGCAGCCGCCGACCTTCATCGCACCGGCGTAATCGGACGCGTGGTGCAGGTGTCGCGCCTTCCGACCGGCACCACTCGCGTGCTGGTAGAAGGAATCGCTCGCGCACGGGTGACTCGCTACATCCCATCTGGGAATGTCCTGCGAGCAGCGGCGTCGCCTTTCCCGTTCGAGGGCGCGAAAGCATCTCAGGACGCCGCGGAAACGGAAGCTCTCAGCCGCCGTGTCCTGAACTCGTTCGAGGAATACGTCAGCCTCCACCGTCGGATCCCAGCGGAGATCGTAGCGATAATCCAGAGTACTGATTCGCTGGAGCGGCAGGCTTTTGGCGTTGCGGCGCACGTGGCCGTTCGCTTCGAGCTTCGCCAGTCACTGCTCGAGACCGATACTCTGCGAGGGCTGCTCGAGATGCTGGCTGAGCTGCTCTCCGGTGAGATCGAGCTTCTCCGCCTCGAGCGCAAGATCGACGACGACGTTCGCGGAGCGATGTTCCAGAACCAGCGCGAGTTCTACCTCCAGGAGCAGCTTCGCGTAATTCACCGCGAGCTCGGCGAGGAAGACAGCGACGATTTCGCCGAGCTCGAAGCGCAAATAAAGAAGAAGGCACTGCCATCAGTAGTTGAAGAAAGAACGTTGCGGGAGTTACGGAAGCTGCGGCGGATGCCGCCCATGTCTCCCGAGTTCACGGTTGCGCGCAACTTCGTGGACTGGATCGTATCGATTCCGTGGACCGAGCGGACCGACGAAGTGCTCGACGTGTCTCGCGCGGGGGCAATTCTCGATGCTGATCACTACGGGCTCGATGAGATCAAGGATCGCATCCTCGACTTCATTGCGGTGATGTCGCTCGTTGGGCGGCTAGACGGACAGATTCTGTGCCTGGTCGGCCCTCCTGGTGTCGGCAAGACCTCGCTTGGTCGGTCGATCGCGCGGGCGCTCGGCCGCAAATTCGTCCGGATGGCCCTGGGCGGAGTGCGCGATGAAGCGGAGATTCGCGGACACCGCCGCACTTATATCGGCTCAATGCCCGGGCGGATTATCCAGGCGATGAGACGCGCCGAAGTCATCAATCCGGTGATTCTGCTGGACGAAGTGGACAAGCTCGGACAGGATTTCCGCGGTGATCCAGCGGCGGCGCTGCTCGAAGTGCTGGATCCCGAGCAGAACACAACGTTCAACGACAATTACCTCGAGGTGGACTACGATCTCTCGCAGGTGTTGTTCATCACGACCGCGAACTCGCTGGCGGGGATTCCCGAGGCGCTGCGTGACCGGATGGAGATCCTTCGTATCGCCGGCTATCTCGATCACGAGAAGCTCGCAATCGCGCGTCAGTACCTGGTGCCGCGGCAGATCGAATCGAATGGCCTGAAGAAGGAGGAGGTCGTTCTCGAGCCGGATGTACTGATGGCGATCATGCGCGGTTACACGCGCGAGGCGGGCGTACGGGAGCTCGAACGCCGTATTGCGCGGGTGGCGAGGAAGCTGGCACGCAAGCGTGCGGAAGTAGCATCGGACGTCACCACGCAAACGGTCTCTGTCGCTGATCTGAAGGAGCTTCTCGGCGCCCCGCCCTTCGATCCGGACGATACTTCCCTCGACGATAAGATCGGAGTCGCGTCTGGGCTGGCTTATACCTCAGTCGGAGGTGAGGTGCTCGAGATCGAGGTCAGCGTCGTGAAAGGCCGCGGGAAGGTGCAACTCACCGGAACCTTGGGCGACGTGATGAAGGAATCCGCCAGCGCCGCTCTCTCATACGCACGCGCGCGTGCACGAGCACTCGGAATCGAGTCCGAGTTCTACCGGACGAAGGACATACACATTCACATGCCCGCCGGAGCGACACCGAAGGACGGTCCGTCGGCCGGGATTGCGATCGCCACCGCGGTCATCAGCGCGCTCACGGGAGTGCCGGTACGCGGTGATGTCGCTATGACCGGCGAGATCACGCTGCGAGGCCGGGTCCTGCCTATTGGGGGGCTAAAGGAGAAATCCGTAGCCGCGCACCGCAACAAGGTCAGCGACGTGATTATTCCGCATGGCAACGCCAGGGACGTCGACGAACTTCCGGAAGAGGTACGCGCGTCCGTTCGATTCCATCCGGTCAAGACAATGGACGAAGTGCTGGCAATGGCACTGCGTCCACAGCCAGCGGCGACGACTTCTTCAGGCGAAGCGCTCTACGATTCCGTAACGCACTGAAATGCCGAAGGACCCAGCGGCCGACCGTCTGGTAATCCGTAATGTGGAGTTCATTGGCGGGATGTCTGAGAAGCAGGGCTGGCGTCCAGAGTCCTCGCTTCCCGAGATTGCGTTCGCGGGGCGGTCAAACGTCGGCAAGTCGTCGTTGCTCAACGTGCTGGTGCGACGAAAATCGTTCGCGCGGGTGAGTCGCAACCCAGGCCGGACGCGCGAGATCAACTTCTTCCGCGTCAACAACGCCTTCGTTCTCGTAGATCTGCCAGGCTATGGCTACGCCCGCATCTCAAAAGAGCAAAAGGCCGAGTGGAAGCCACTCATCGAAGCCTATCTGCGTCGAACTAGCCGGCTTCGCGGTATAGTATTACTGCTGGACATCAGACGCGAGCCGAGCGATGATGATCGAGCGATGTTGAACTTTCTGGCGGAGTTGGAAGTGCCGACGATCGTCGCGCTGACGAAGACTGACAAGCTGAGCAAACTGGCTGCGCAGGGGCGAGTAGCAGAAATCTCTCGCGCGCTCTCACTCGAGAGCGATCAGGTGATTCCGTTCAGCGCCAATTCTGGTGAGGGCCGGGTCGAGCTGCTCGAGGCGATCAGGGATCTGGTGGAGGCAGAAACGCGGTGACCTGCCGTCGCGCGTTCGTCGAGCTCATCGCCGCCGTCGCGGTTGTTACAGCATGCGCGAACGGAACGTCGACTGCCGCGGGACAAGAGAGAAGCCTTCCGCCCATCACAGATGACACGACTGGCCGGGTAAACGTGCCGGTCGGATTCGGCACGCTCCGTCAGGATGAAATCGCGATCAGAATCGAGCTTCAGGGCCTGATCGTTCGCGCGATACCGCTCGACGAAAATCTCATTCGCCTCCTGACTCCCGATTCATATCGCGCCCTCCGCGAGTTGCAGGAGAGCAACAAGCAGGCAATTGCGGCAGTGACGCGACGCACAGGCGGTCGAACTCCCGATCTGTGGTACGTGTCGTTCTATGGGGTCGAGCCGGATGTCCATTTCAGTCCAATGGAGCTCGTAATCACAAGCAGCGGACGAGATTTTCGAGCGCTCGAGGTGCTGCCTCTCAGCTCCGGATTCGGGGAGCAGCGGTTGAAGCAGCGCGAAACGCAGAGCGCGATCTACCTTTTCGACGAGGCGATCGATCTCGATCAGCCGCTCACCGTGACTTTCCAGAACGTGCGTGACGACAGCTGGGAGCAGGTCCTCACACGCGTGGAGCGCGAGCGAGCGCTCGTTCGCGCAAGAGCATCACGTCCAACGCAATAGCTGGTTTTTCGCGTGGGGGAAGACCAACTTTCCCGTCATGCCGATCTATCCGCTGCGCAAGCTCCCCGCTCTTCCAATAGCTGGAATAGAATCCCAATGGATCGAGCAACTCGCGTCAGAACTCAAATCCGGTTCCGACCGCGCCATCGTTTGCAGACGTACCCTGTGCGAGCTCGCCTATCCACAGTTTGCATCGAACTGGGAGACGGCAGTGGAAGACTCGAATCTTCCGCTTGCGACACGTCTCGCGCTCTTAGCACTCGATCCGCGCAACGTGACGCTCGAGCCGGAGTACTACGCCGAGTGCGATGACGCACGCTTCCAGAAGGTGAAGCCCCTGCTGTGGCTGTGGTATTCTTTCGATCGTACACCGGTTGGAGGGCAAAACGTCGAGCTTGGAGTTCAGTTCAGACGTGTCCTGGCGCCGTACATTTTCAAGCGCTGCGGCGCGAACTTCAAAGCTTTCCAGCACGTCGAGTTCTCGTTCGGCTACAACATGGAAGTGGGTGATAACGTCGTTGTGCACCGCCACGTCCTGCTGGACGATCGCGGCGGCATATCACTGGGGAACAACGTGTCGATCAGTGATTTCGCCAACGTCTACAGCCACACCCACAGCATCCTCGATCAGCGCGATGTCACCGATGCTCTCACTCGTCTCGAGGACGGAGTTCGAATTACGTACCACGCGACTGTGCTTGCTGGAGTGCATGTTGGAGAGCAGGCGATGGTGGGCGCCATGGCAGTCGCGACGAAAGACGTACGCCCTTACCACGTGTACGTAGGAATTCCCGCGAAGAGCGTCCGGGTCAAGCCGAACGCGCCGACCGGTCAGGAGAATGTCACCACGGTCAAACGGCGGTGACAACTGCAACTGAACGGGCGGGAGGCGTCAGCGTCAAGGCGCGGGGCGTTAGGTCACTACGTCAGGACTTCACCAGCGCCCTTCCGAGCACAAGCAACCGCCTGGGGCAGACGCCGAGCAGAAACGTCCCGATGTCCTGACCTCGAGCCTCGCGCCTCCAGCGCTGAGGCCTCCCGCCCATTCAGTTGCAGTTGCAATCGTCACTCTCGGACCCGCAGTACATCCTCTACCGGCCCAGCGTTGCCGCGCGCCAGAAGATGGCGCGCATCCCGGAGTGCGTTCGCCTCGCGCGGCCACGTGAATCTCTCGCAGGCGTCGTCCACCGACAGCCACTCGAATTTCTGATGCTCCCCGCTGAGTGTTACGTGGGCGTCCTCCTCGACGAATGCGGCGAAGGTGGTGCACATCTGGATGGTGCGGCTCTCGTGCAGGTAGAAGCTGCTCACTGTCACGTTGTACAGTGCTTCAGACTCGAGACCGGTTTCTTCGCGCAACTCGCGCACTGCTGCTTTTTCTGGCTTTTCCCGCGCATCGATCTTGCCGTAAACCGTCTCCCATGATCCCGGCCGCTTTCCATCCGGTGCGCGCTGAAGTGTCAACACACGCCAGTCTCCACCGTTATGCCGTATCACGAAGAGCTCGATGACACCAGGCGTGATTTTCGTCATGTTCAGCTCGGGCGGCTTTTCATAGACGATGCGCTTTGGCGAATTGTATGCCGAGTGCTGGCCAGCGGGATCTTGACGCGAGTGTTCCGGCTCGATGACGCGCACCAGCTCCTGCGCGCTTGTATTCCCCGCCAGCAGCTGCGCACTGCCGCAGCCCCAGAGCGAACGCGTGCCCGAGGCTCTCGCGGCGTCCAACAAACGCTCTGGTGGATCGT
>DASWCI010000070.1:0-2475 GCA_036390195.1 Gemmatimonadaceae bacterium | reverse complement strand
TCCTCTTCGTCGGCAGCACTTCGCTCGGGCGGAGCCCCTAACTACGCTCCCTCGCTCTGCTCGGTCGCGGGTCTCCTGGTCGCTAACTGGGTGCCTCCTACGAGGACCTCCTCCGACTCCCCTGCGAGATCAGTCCGCGGTCAATCATTTGACTTTGCGCCTCACTCGAACCAACCGTGCTAGCGCGCCGAGCGAAGCTCGGCGTCCCCGTGAGAGAGTCCCAGGCGCGAAAACCATTCGACGCGCGCGCAGTTGCGATACTGTGTAGGGAGGTGAGGGTGTCCTCGTAGGCGGCGCCTCGCGTAGCAAGAGACTTGCGAAAAATCGCGCACCGCACTGTCACGCCTAGCGGCGTGAGCGAGGCTCGCAGCGTGTAAGCGAGCCGGGCGCCCGCGAAGCGGGCAGCGTGCCGAAGAGGACGCCCTCGCCGACCACATGCAGGGATGCAGGTCGAAGGCGGGCGTATATTTACGAGTATGAACGCAGCAGAAATCCGCAAACGATTCACCGAGTACTTCAAGAAGCAAGGACACCTGGTCCATCCGAGTTCGCCAGTAGTGCCCGGCGACGACCCGACGCTGATGTTCACCAACGCGGGAATGGTCCAGTTCAAGAAAGTGTTTCTTGGACAGCAGAGTCCGCCCGGCGGCGGTCGACGCGCGACGACTGTACAGAAATGCGTGCGGGCCGGTGGAAAACACAACGACTTGGAACAGGTCGGCCACACCGCGCGACATCACACGTTCTTCGAGATGCTTGGCAATTTCTCATTCGGCGACTACTTCAAGCGCGACGCGATCCGCTTCGCCTGGGAGTTCGTCACGAAAGAGCTGAAGCTTCCGGCCGAGCACATTCGGGTAACCGTCTTCGAGGAAGACGACGAGGCGCGGGCACTTTGGCGAGAAGTCACTGGTCTCCCAGACTCCAGGATTTATGGACTCGGCTCGCACGACAACTTCTGGCAGATGGCGGACACCGGTCCCTGTGGCCCCTGCACCGAGATCTTCATCGATCTCGCGCACGTGGCGCCCGATTTCGCTTTCCCGGCAGGCGCCAAGGGCGAATGGACGGAGGTCGATCGAAAGGAGTTCTCGAAGGATGCATTCGTCGAGGGAGCCGAAGCTGGGAGATTCCTCGAGTTCTGGAACCTCGTCTTCATGCAGTTCGATCGGCAGCAGGACGGCAACCTCGTGCCGCTGCCGAAGCCGTCGGTCGATACCGGAGCCGGCCTCGAGCGCATCGCCGCGATCATGCAGGGGGAATCAAACAATTTCCATACGGATTTGTTCACGCCGCTGATCGAGACGGTGGAGAAAACCGTCGGCCATCGCTACGAACGCGTGGAGGGCGGCTCGCGACACCAGCGATTGGCGAAGGGAAGCAAAAAATCGCGTGGCACTCGGAGAGCAGATGCCGGTGAGTCGAAGCCGCTGCCGGGTGGAGCGGAGCCGGCATCGTTTCGCGTCATTGCGGATCATTCCCGCGCGGTGGCCATTCTGTTGGCTGACGGAGTGTTCCCGTCGAACGAAGGACGTGGTTACGTACTCCGCCGAATTCTCCGGCGCGCCGTCCGCCACGCCTGGCTCCTCGGCCGTCGTCAACCTACGCTCGTCGATGTGGTGCGCGTCGTCATCGATCAAATGGGCGACGTCTATCCCGAGCTCAGGCTGCGCGCGAAACACATCATCGACACCACTCGCGCCGAAGAGGAACGTTTTCTCTTCACGATCGAGGGCGGGATGCGCCGGTTCGCCGAGCTGGCGCCGGAGAAGACCACGCAGGGTTCGAGCGCCATACATGGCACGATCTCCGGTGAAGATGCGTTCAAGCTGTACGACACCTTCGGCTTCCCGATCGATCTCACCGAGCTGATGGCGCGAGAGCGCGGTTACTCTGTCGACATCGCGGGATTCGAGGCCGCCCTTCAGGCGCAGCGCGTGCAGTCTCAGGAGGAGCGTCGCGCAAAGAAGTTGGGAATCGAGAAGGACGCTCTGTCAGGTTGGGAGCTCCCCCCGCTACAGCCGGAAACTGCCACGACACTGTCGTTGCGCGAAAACGCCAACGCGATGGTGAGCGGCGCGCAAACTTTCAGCGGATATGACTCTCTCGACGTCGATACCGAGGTACTGGCTAAGCGCGAGCTTCCCGACAAACGCATCGCCATAATCCTGCGTGAGACACCCTTCTACGCTGAATCAGGCGGTCAGATCTCGGACACCGGCGAAATCCTCGGCGAGGGATGGCGCGTCGACGTGGACGAAGTCCGCAAGGTCGACGGCCGCATCGCCGCGATCGGCAAGGTCACCGGGACCGTGCAGCTCGGCAGGGCTCACGCTACAGTGCCGCGCGACAAACGTCGTGATACCGAGCGCAATCATACGGCGACGCATTTACTGCACGCGGCACTACGTCGAGTTCTTGGCGAGCACGTGCACCAGGCGGGATCACTGGTTGCGCCGGATCGCCTGCGATTCG
>DASWCI010000069.1:0-1858 GCA_036390195.1 Gemmatimonadaceae bacterium | reverse complement strand
TGTTGCTCGATGCCGGACAGACCGGTCTCTCGGTTGCGTTTGATCTCCCAACGCAAATGGGACTTGATTCCGATTCGCCCCGGTCGCTCGGCGAAGTTGGACGAGCTGGAGTAGCTATCGACAGCGTCGAGGACGTGCACGTTCTCTTGCGAGACATTCCACTCGACAAGGTCTCGACGTCGATGACGATCAATGCCACCGCGGCAACTCTGCTCGCGATGTACATCGTCGTCGCGGAAGAGCGAGGCGTTAGTCGCGACAAGTTGAGCGGGACAATCCAGAACGATATTCTGAAGGAGTACATCGCGCGCGGAACCTATATCTATCCGCCGAAACCGAGCATGGCTCTGATCGCCGAAGTGTTTCGTTTCTGCGCTGACGAAGTACCGAGCTGGAATCCGATCTCGATCTCCGGATACCACATACGCGAGGCGGGCGCCACCGCCGTTCAGGAGTTGGCCTTCACCCTAGCGAACACGATCGAGTACGTCAGTCGCGCGATCGAAGCCGGCCTCACCGTCGATTCCTTCGCTCCGCGACTTTCCTTCTTTTTCGCAGCCCACAGCGATCTGTTCGAGGAAATCGCCAAGTTCCGCGCCGCTAGACGGCTGTATGCTCGCATCATGCGCGATCGATTTCGTGCTTCGGAAGTCAGCGCCCGTCTGCGGTTTCACACGCAGACAGGTGGCGTCACGCTCACCGCCCAGCAGCCCCTCAATAACGTCGTCCGGGTAGCAGTACAAGCACTCGCCGCGACTCTCGGCGGAACTCAGTCGTTGCACACGAACGGTTATGACGAAGCCCTGGCGTTGCCGACGGCAGAAGCGGCCAAGCTCGCACTCCGTACTCAGCAGATTGTGGCGTACGAGTCGGGAATCGCGAACACTGCCGATCCACTGGCGGGAAGCTACTACGTCGAGCGACTTACTACTGAAATTGAGACACGCGCTTTCGAGCTCATCGAGAAAGTGGACGCCCTCGGTGGGTCGGAAAAAGCCATCGCCGCCGGATTCTTCCAGGATGAAATCGGCCGCAGTGCATACGAGCATCAGTTACGGGTCGAGGCTGGAGATACAGTGATAGTGGGCGTGAACCGCTTCGCGGACGAGGAGGAGCCACCTGACCTTCCCGCGCCTGACTACACAGCACTGGAGAAGGCCCAGGTGAAGAGCGTCAAAGCAGTACGCAAGAAGAGAAACGGAGCGGACGTGAAGCGAGCACTGGGCTCGCTGCGCGATGCGGCATCATCACAATCCCAAGAGCTGCATCTCATGCCGCGCATCATCGATGCGGTACGCGCGCGCGCAACAGTGGGCGAGATCTCTGAAACGCTCGCGGCCACTTGGGGCTTGTATCGTCCGGCGGTGTAGGGGCCGCGGCGCTCCGCTTGAGGGGCCCTCTCCTGCAAACTAGCTTTCATCCAGCAGCATCCCTCTCCCAGATCAACATGCCCACCTACGAGTTTCGTTGCCCTAAGGGCCACGAGTTCGAAAAATTTTACCGCTCCATTAGTGCGGCTCCGCGCGAGGTGTCCTGCCCGACGTGCGGCAAGGTGGCGGCGCGCCAACTTTCAGCTGGCGGTGGACTCGTGTTCAAGGGATCGGGCTTCTACATCACCGACTATGGCAAGGACGGGAAAAAACCGCCGAAGTCTCCTGCACCAACTGGTGAGGGAGCAGCGGCGAAAGACGCTGCAGAGTCGGGCGCAACGAAGGAAGAGACGAAGCCGGGCGTAGACGCGAAACCTTCCACCGATAAGAAGCCTGGCACCGAGTCGACGTCGCCGAAAACTGCGAAGGCCGCGGCGAAGAGCGGGTCATCGGGGAGAGCGAAAAGCAGCGAATGACTGCTGCTGACC
>DASWCI010000068.1:0-2927 GCA_036390195.1 Gemmatimonadaceae bacterium | reverse complement strand
CGGCGACAAAACCCTCACCAAGAAAGTGCTGGCGTTTCACGGCATTCAAAGCGCCAAGTTCGCGACGATGTACCGTGGACAGTCCGATTGGGTCGGCGACATCAGCTTCCCGCTGCTGGTGAAGCCTCCGCAGGAAGACGCATCGCTGGGGATCACGCAGAAATCAGTGGTCAACGATGTCAAGGAGCTGCTCGATGTAATCAGCAGCACGCAACAGGAATATCAGTCGCCAGTGCTGGTCGAAGAATTCATCGAAGGCCGAGAGTTCTACGTTGGCGTCATCGGCAACAGCAGGGTGGAAGCACTCCCGCTCATTGAGCTCGACTTCTCGAAGTTTCCAGCGGGCTTGCCCAAAATTGCGAGCTGGGAAGCGAAGTGGGGTGACGATGGCGACGAGAAGGGAGCGCAGTTCGAGGGGACGCAGTCAATTTTTCCGACTGATCTCTCAGAGGAGCTGACGCAAAAGATCCAGCAGGTCGCTGTGGATTCGTTTCAGGCGCTGCGGCTCCGGGACTACGCCCGAATCGACATCCGTGTCACCGCCAAGGAACAGATCTACGTGATCGAGGCAAATCCGAATTGCTATCTCGAGCAGAAGAGCGAATTCGCACGGGCGGCGGCGAAAGGCGGACTCGAGTATCCAGCGCTCATCGCTCGGATCGTAGAACTGGCGAGCGGCAGATACTCGCAATGAGTTGTCTGTCGACGCAAAAAAGCCGGCGATCGCCGGCTTTTCTGTCTGTCTGTCTCGAAATGACCTACCTGCGCTTACGCGCTGCCTTGCGCGCTGCTTTGTTCCGTGCGCGTGTGCGAGCTCCCTTGCGCGCCGATGCGCTGCGGGCAGCCTTACTCCTTCTGCGTCCGCCCCTCTTCGCTGCTGCCATGTTGTCTCTCCACGATGAAGTAGAACTCACCAGCTCCAGATGGAGTCGGTGATTGCTGCATCGCGTCCTGACGGGCCGCGAGTTACAAAGGAACTAACTGCGACGACGAGATCACATCACGTGTGGACTCGTCGCGAATTGGAGTGCAAGAGATGTGCGTGCAATCCACCGAGCAGCCGATTTCTTCGAGCGCATCATCACTTCCAAAACCGGGTCGCACTTGTCAGGCTAGACTCCCGGCTGCAAAAGCAAGAAATTTCTCGACTCTCCACGGAGTAACTGCTAAGTGAAAGCGCTGGTAAAAGAATCCGCGTCACCCGGTTTCAAGTTGAAGGATGTCGCGGAGCCCAGAATCCGTGAGGACGAGGTTCTGATTCGTGTTCGACGTGCCGGAGTGTGCGGCACAGACGTGCACATCCACGATTGGGACGCCTGGGCGAAGGGACGGTGCAAGCCGCCGTTCATAGTCGGCCACGAGTTCGCGGGCGAAGTAGTTCAGGTTGGACGTCTGGTCACCGACGTGAAGGAGGGAGACCGCGTCACGGCAGAAGGACACATTGTCGACGGACGCTGTCTTCTTTGCAGAACGGGCAACTCGCACGTTTGTCCTTACACCAGAATCATCGGAGTCGATCGTGACGGCTGTTTCGCTGATTACATCTCGATGCCCGCGACCAACGTGTGGCACCTCGATGACGCGATCTCGTTCGATGTCGGTGGAATTCACGACCCAATGGGTAATGCCTTTCACACCGTGCTCACCGCGGAAATCCCGGGAGCGGTCGTGTTGGTGACGGGTTGCGGACCCATCGGAATTTTCGCTGTCGGAATTTGCAAGGCCGCCGGCGCGTCACGAGTAATCGCGACCGACGTCAACGATACCAGACTCGCGCTCGCCAAGAATATGGGTGCGGACGACGCGGTACATCCGGAGGAGGCAGCGAGAATCGTGAAGGACGCTACTGGAGGACTTGGAGCGGACGTCGTACTCGAGATGTCTGGGGTGCCGGCCGCGATTCATCAGGCTTTTGCGCTCGTGCGCGTCGGAGGCCGAGTGCAGATGCTCGGAATTCCAGCCAAGAAGGTGGACTTCGATCTGGCGACGGAGGTGATCTTCAAGGGCCTCACTATCTACGGGGTCGTTGGCCGGCGCATGTACGAGACGTGGCACCAGATGACGCGCTTCTTGCGATCGGGAGAGTTCGACCCGACTCCCGTCATCACGCACCGATTCCCGCTCTCGGAAGCCGACGCGGCGATTGCCGCAATCAAATCGGGCGAGGCGGGCAAGGTAATCTTCGAAGTCGCCTGAGAAAACTTTCGCATCAGACGTGAGGATGTCGTGGCGCTGAACAAGAACTTCGATTCCGAGCTCAAGACCGGCATCGAGAAGCTCAAAGAGGAGCGGGTCTACAAACGACTCAACTATCTCGCGTCGCCGCAGGACGCGAGGGTTCAGATGGAGGGACGCGGCGAAGTCCTGATCCTTTCGTCCAACAATTATCTCGGGCTGTGCAACGATCCAGCTGTAATTGCGGCGGGAATGGATGGCTTGAAGAAATTCGGCGCCGGAACAGGGAGTGTCCGATTCATCTGCGGTACCTTCACCGCGCACCGCGATCTCGAGCGGGCAATCGCCGATCTTGTTGGGACCGAGGCGTCACTAAGCTACGTGTCTGCATGGAATGCAAATGAGGGACTGACAGCGACGATCGTGGAACAGAATGATTTCGTCGTGTCGGACGCGCTGAACCACGCTTCGATCATCGACTCGATCAGGCTCGCGAAAGCCATCACGAAGTGCACGACCGCGGTGTATCAGCATTCCGATCTCGACGATCTGAGGTCGAAGCTCGAATCCGCGAAAGGCGCACGGCGGCGCATCATTTGGACCGACGGCGTGTTCTCGATGGAGGGCAGCATTGCCAAACTTCCCGAGATCCTGCAGCTGGCCCGCGATTACGACGCGATCGTAGCGGTTGACGACTCGCACGGAACCGGAGTCCTCGGCGCAACTGGCCGTGGTACTGCCGAGCATTTCAA
>DASWCI010000067.1:0-8080 GCA_036390195.1 Gemmatimonadaceae bacterium | reverse complement strand
TGCCCGAGTCGGCGGGGAGAAGGCCCTCACAGATCTCGATCGTGGTCGTCTTACCCGCGCCGTTGGGTCCGAGGAGTCCGAAACATTCTCCAGTCTCCACCTCGAGGTTCAGTCCGTCGACGGCGACAACATCGTCGTAGGCTTTTCTGAGACCCTGTACCCGAAGTGCGGGGTATGAATTGTCGAGTGCTGTCATCAGCTGAGGACGCGGATTATGTCCGGCGGGAGGTCAGCGAGTCCTTTTACCGGCCCTGAAACTCGTTCTAACCGCTTACCGTCAAATGATATAGCGTTGGCTAAAGACTGGGGCACTGTCTCTGCCAACGCTGGTTCCAAACCAGAGGGAGAAGCTATGCAGTTCAAGGCCGTGTTTGTACTGAGCACTGCTTTCGTTTTCGCGTTGACTACAAGTCTTCAGTCGCAAGTAATCATGAATCCCACAGCTGGTCCCTCGCGTTTCTCCGTTGGCGGCAACGTGGCGATGTCACAGCCAAAAGGCGAATTCGCGAGCAACGTCGGCCGTGGCTACGGTTTCGATCTCAATGGCAGATTCAAAATTGACTACCGTGGATATCTGAGCATCCGGGCCGATGCGGGTGGAGTGCAGTACGGAAGGGAACACAAGGATGCGTCATTCCTGGGCATCACCGGCCGGATAAATCTCGACCTGGAAACCACCAACAGCATCGCCTGGGGCGCGATCGGACCGCAGATCATGATTCCGGACGGACTCTTCCGTCCATATGCCAACGCGGCGATCGCGTATACGAGCTTCTCTACGACGTCGACCCTGAGCGATCCCTACGGTCAGTTCGAGCCCATTTCGAATCAGAATGCCCACGATGGCTCGTACGCCTGGATATTTGGCAGCGGCTTGGAGATCCCCTTCGGTACGAGCGGTGCCTTCAACTTTGGAGGACGATACTACTACGGCGGGCGTGCTACGTATCTGACGAAGGGCGATATCACCGACAATCCGGACGGCACGATTACGCTACACCCGCGTAACAGCAAGACGGACCTGGTTCTCTGGCAACTTGGCATGTCGTTCGTTATCCCACGCTCCACACCACGGTAATTAGATGCTCGCGCTCCTCGCTGTTGTCGTATTCGCGCAATCGCACGTATCCCTGCAGATCGGGAAAGAAAAACAGGACAGCATCGAAAAGGCAAAGCGCGACTCGATCGCGATTCGGCGAGAGCAGCGCATTGATTCGATGCGCGCGCGCGCCCGCGTGAGAGATTCGGTGAGAAAGGAAATCAGGCTCGCGAAAAAGTTGCCCGTCACGCCGGAAGTTCTCGCGACGGCCTTCAAGGATCCACGCGCGAGAGACCTTTTGCTGCGCGCGCGTCAAGCCCGCCTCCAGCAGGATTCGACTCTCACCGGCTACGATGCGAGCGCCTACGAGCGCATGTCCGTCGGAATGGGATTCAAGCGCATCGGCCGGGATCGGCTGCTAATGCGGAGTGAGCGCGCGTCGCACGTGATGTGGCAGCGTGGCAACGGCGCCATCATCGATGTCAAAGGCCAGCGAAGTGCCTTTCCAATGCTCGACGGAGTTGGGAAGGGTGACGTCGATCTTGGGTCAGCTGGTGACATTCCCTACGCCCCCGGGCGCGAAACGCTCTGGATTGGCTCCGGTCTGGCGAAAGCCGATGTCAGCGAGAACGAGATAATCCATCCGCTCGCTTCCGGTGCGGAAGCGTACTACACCTATCAATCCGGAGATTCCGTCACCTTCCAGCTTCCGGGCGGACAGCGCCTCGAGCTGCGCGAGCTTCGCATTCGACCGCGACAACCGAAGTGGAACGTCGCGGTCGGCTCTCTGTGGTTCGACGCTGCCACAGCACATCTCGTCCGCGCCGTTTATCGGATGGCGCAGGAGATGGACATTATGGCGGTCGCGAAGGAGACGAGCGAAGAGGAACAGAACCACGACGATGACATGCCGCGCTGGCTGAAGCCGATGATCACGCCGATGAAGGCGAACGTCAGCGCGATCACCGTCGAATACGGTTTGCACGATGGACGCTTCTGGCTCCCCCGCTCCCAGACCGTTGAGGGCGAAGCGCAGGTGAGCTTCATGCACATCCCGTTCAAGCTGGAGCAGCGCTACTCCTACTCCAGTGTGAACGGGACGGAGCCGCTTCCCAATATCACGATTGCGTCGATGGACACGGCGAGCGATTCGGTTTCCCGGGCTGCCCGCAGAGAGCGTCGACGCAACGAGTGCAAGCAGGGCACCGAGCGCGTGCGGTCTCACGATCGATCCGACGAGGGATTGCGGATCCTCGTCAGAGTTCCATGCGATACTGTGGCACTGGCGCACTCGAGCGAGCTCCCGAAATCGATCTACGACGAAGGCGAAGCGGTGTTCGGAACCGCCGAGCGTGATGCGCTGGTCTCCGAAGCGCTGACCCTTGGCGCTCAACCGGAGTGGGCGCCACAAACTGCCACGATCTCTTATGGACTACCGTACACGCGGTTCAATCGCATTGAGGGATTTTCAACTGCGCTGGAAGTGGATCGGGTACTTGGCGCTGGATATTCGACACACGGGCTATTCAGGCTCGGAGTTGCCGATCTCTCGCCAAACGGAGAGCTATGGCTCGATCGAACCGATGGCCGGCGAAAGATCGGAGCCGGCGTCTATCGGCGACTCGTCGCATCGAACGATTGGGGCGATCCGCTCGGCTTCAGCAGCTCGGTGTCGGCGCTTTTCTTCGGTCGTGACGAAGGATTCTACTACCGGACCTGGGGCGCGGAGGTCAAGGGGGAGCAGGATCACGGCATTTTCACGAACTGGCGTCTTTTCGCCGAACAGCATTTCGATGCGACGGTACACACGGAATTCGCGATCGCGCATCCCGGCGGCGTCAAGGGTGATCTCACCAACATCAACGCTGTGAATGGGAAAATTGTGGGACTCGCGGTGGGACATCACTCGTCGTACGGCCTCGATCCGCACGGATTCCGCGCGCTGACCGACCTCAAGCTGGAAGGAGCGACGGGCACGTTCGATTATTCGCGCGGTTTGCTGCAGACGACGCTGTCGCACGGGCTTGGTCCGCTTGACGGCGTGCTCACGCTGGGCGCCGGCACATCGGGTGGTCGGCTGCCGATTCAGAAGCAGTTCTTCCTGGGCGGAGTTCAGACAGTGCGTGGTCAAAAGGCCGGTGCGGCTATTGGTGATTCGTTCTGGATGACTAGCGCCGAGATCGGCTCACGGTCGGTAGGGTTCCGCAAGATCGTGTTCGGAGATCTCGGCTGGGCGGGCGATCGCAACAACTTCTCGCATCCTGGGCGGCCTTTGAGTGGCGCTGGTGTTGGCGCGTCGTTCATGGACGGGCTCATTCGCATCGATCTCGCCAAAGGGATTTATCCGGAGAAATCGGTGCGCGCCAATCTTTACGTCGAGGCGCGGTTCTAGCCGGCGCGCTACCTAGGCATCTCGGTTTGGGTCGAGGCGCGGGTATCCTCTGCGGGGCAGTGTCCTCGGACAGGCCCGCCGTTCCGGCGCGCGTTACGCGCGCCAGAGCGGCGCGCTCTCCTGCGGGTGCCCCTCCGAGGACACTCGCGCCTCTCCCGCGCATAGATCTGGAACTGCACGCCGCTGAAAGGCGCGCCTCGTCTTAAGCTGCGCGTCACGTTTCTCGCGATTCTCGTGGCGAGATCGTGCTCATTCGTTCGGACTTTAGAGAGTGTGATGCCGGACTAAGTCCCGCGCCCATTGCGCTACTTCCACACCTGCCCCGCGGGCGAGAAGTGCGGCTCACGCGCGCAGGCGGCGACTTGAGTTCGCGCGAACTGGGACAGGGAAGGAGGGAGGAGGTCCTCGTAGGCAGCGCCTCGCGTAGCAAGAGACTCGCGCGCGCCGTTGTTGTTTGCGCGCGAGGCTCGCAGCGTGTAAGCGAGTTAGCTGCCGAAGAGGACCTCCTCCCGACTGACCAGCGCCGAGATCTCGAAACGCAAAGATCAGCGCGCAGATGTGACGCGGTTCTCGAATTCGCGCGCGGCGGGCGGGGAAAGAAGCGCCTGCACCTCGCGCCGCTTGAGATTGAACTGCTGACCAGTGCCGATGATGCCGACGCGAAGCGCACTGATCGTGAGCTCGTGACCTTTCGTCACGTCCGTGGCGTTGTTGAATCTCACGCTGCTCCCGTCGACAAATGTCACTCCGCCGTTCCCCACCACCGTCCCGATCTCGCGCCTGACGATGAGCGCGGTGTCCTCGTCGATGCCGAGTCCCATCAGCGCCGGAAACTCGGCCACGGCCACGAAGAGACGATACAGTCGGCGACGCTGAGTAAAGTGAGTGTCGATGAGAGTGTGATAACCGAGGAGACCGAGACCCGGGCCAATGTATTGTTCGACCAGCTTTCCCTCTTCATCCACTTCGTTTCCTGCGAGCGTCGTTTTGGTCAGCGCTGCGGCACCCGCGCTCGTCCCACAAATGATCGCGCCGTCGATGAACGCATCCCTGATCGCTTCCTCCAGAGGCGTGCCGCTCAGCGCCGAGACCAACTTCACCTGATCGCCGCCGCCGATGAAAATTCCGCTCGCATTGCGCACCTGTTCGACGATCTTTTGATCCGACGCGTGGTCGCGATTCTCGACCAACGGAATGGATACGTTGGTCGCGCCGGCTTGCCTGAGATCGGCGAGCCACATGTCTCTCGCTACGCCAACCTGGCTCGACGCAGTCGTGAGGCCGACGATGGGAGCGTCTTCTTTTGCGCGCGTCATCTCGACGAAGCCGCCGATCGCCGGACCCGTCGCAGTCGTACCGCCTCCGATGAGGATGAGAGTGCCAGCGGCGTCGCGTAAACGGCGGCGTGACGGTCTTGCGTTCGTGCCGGTCGCTGGGCTAATCAGCGACTCCTGCGGGCCAGGATACTTCGGCGGGCTTCAGCATCTCGTTGAGGGTGTAGGCAGCGAGAGTCGCCACAACCTGCGCATCGGCCGGTGCTTTGTCGTGCAGCCATCCGGCTTCGACCGAGGTATCGAGCTGCTCGATCATGATTCGCCTACCTTCGACGGTCGCAGATGCGCGGGCGACTTTCTTGTCCTTGCTAGTCACGTCGTCATCAGTTGCAAATATCGCGACCCGACACCCAGCATCGCGGACCATATCCTGGATTTCCCACTCCTTTGCTGGAACGATGACGATTCCATCATCTGGGACTGCATCCGCCACAACTGACACCAGCCGGCGAGCGCGCCGCGGTATTCGGTAATAATCGGGCACATCCGTGAGATTTGCGTCCAGTATGATCGCGATATCGGCTCTCGAGTATGGCAAGCCCGCATTCAGGATATACGACGGAGACACATCGACGATCAGCTCCGGCCCCGTGAAGCCGAGTCTCACCAGCTCCCTTCGGGTTTCGCTGCGGTGAGCACCACCGGTGATTCCGCACAGCACGTGCTGAATCAGCGGAGGTACAACCGGCGTCTCCGCCAACGCCGCGAGCTCCGCTACCTGATGCTCCACCGAATTCAACGTCCCGGCAAAAGCGCTCTGCACGATTTCCAGCGCGAGAGCAGCCGAGCGCAAACCGACGGACTCGTTAATGTGCTCGACGATGAGTGTGTATTCTCCAGCGGCGTCGCCGCCTCTCGTCCGACCGTAGCCAACCTCGTGGCCGATCATTCCCTGCAGCTCGAGCGCAATGTGCTCGACGATGTGCGCGCAATATGTTCCGCGCTTCAGCCGGATCAGAAAGCCACCCGGCTCGCCAATGCTGCAGCGATGATCTCTGAGTCCCGGCATCGCTGAGACTAGTGCCTGTGTGAAGCCGGGAATATCGGCAGAAGAAATGTTCTCGTAGGCTCCGATGGTCAGATCCATGCGAGTTATCGGCAGCCGCGACCAATAGTTCGCGCCACGTGTGGAATGCAGCGAAGTCATCCGAATCTCCATTTTCGGATCCGGGAATCGCTCGGTGGAGGGCACTATCTCACACCATCCGGCGAATAACGGCGCACGAGGTCGAGGCTGGCGCTCACATCATCGGCGAGAATCACGACGAGGTCGTTGTCTTTCATTTGCTCGAGTGCGCGGGTTATTGCTTCCTGCTCGTTGTAAATGGTCTCGTAGCGATTCTCCTCCATCCCTCCGTCACGCAATCCCTCGCTGATCAGTCCGGCGATGTCTCCTGCGTCGCGTCCTCTCCGCTCCTTGTCCTCCTTGAGGACGATGTAGTCGAGGCAGGCAACGACGCGTCCTACGTTGCGGAGGTCCTCGTCACGCCTGTCGCCGGGAGCGGTCACCACACCGATGCGTTTGTTGGCGTCGATACTCTGCACGAATTCAATCAGACCGCCGATCGCCGCAGGGTTATGCGCGTAATCGACCAGCACACGGCCATTTTGTACACGCAGCAGATTGAGGCGTCCGGGTGTGAGTGATGGAGAAGGGAAGAAGGAAAGTAACCCGGCACGGATGTCGTCGTACCGCATACCCTGCACGTAAGCCGTCGCAATTGCGGCGAGGATATTTTCGCGCTGAAACTTAGCCGCGCCGCCGAGCATGAGTGGCACCTCTCGTACAGGCGCAATTGGGATGCGCAGGCGTCCGCGGCGAATGACGAAGGTGTCGTTCTCGATTCGCGCTCCGATTCCATTGCGGGTGAGGTGAATCTCGAATTCCTCGCTCTCGCCCTCGGGCTTTGTCGAGAATAGCACGATGTCGCCCGGCGTGCGGTCGCGCATCGCGTACACCAGAGGATCATCGGCGTTGAGAACGGCGTGCCCCTCGCGCTTTACGACTGCCGCGACGACGCCCTTCACATCCGCCAGCTGCTCGATGGTGTTGATGCCGCGCAATCCGAGATGATCTGCGGCGACGTTTAGAACAACGCCGACATCGACTTCGTCGAAGCCGAGTCCGGCGCGAAGAAGTCCGCCGCGCGCGGTCTCGAGGACGGCAAGGTCGACGGTTGGATTCGAGAGAATGATGTTGGCCGAGAACGGGCCGGTCATGTCACCTTCGAGGACGAGCCTGTTCTGCAGATAGGTTCCGTCAGTCGTTGTAAAGCCGACGACCCTGTCGCCCAGCCGGAAGAGGTGCGCAATCAGACGAACTGTAGTCGTTTTCCCGTTCGTGCCGGTCACGGCTATCACCGGAATCGTCGATTTTGCTCCCGGTGGGTACAACATGTCGATTATCGGAGCCGCCACATTCCTCGGCGTTCCCTCGGTTGGATGCGCATGCATCCGGATTCCCGGCCCGGCATTCACCTCGATGATCACGGCGCCGTTTTCCCGGAACGGTACCGAGATGTCGCGCGTGAGGACATCGATCCCCGCGATATCGAGCCCGATGATGCCCGCCGCCATCTCGCAGGCAGTCACGTTATCCGGATGCATCTCGTCGGTTCGATCGATGGCGGTGCCACCGGTCGACAGATTCGCCGTACCGCGGAGATACACGATTTGACCTTTCTCCGGAACCGACTCCAAAGTCAGGCCGTGTTTCCTGAGATAGCCGATAGTCCGGCTGTCGACGGGAAGCTTGGTGAGGGTCTTGGTGTGGCCAACACCGCGACGCGGATCGCGATTCTCGTGCTCGATCAGCTGCGCGATGGTGCTCGTTCCATCACCGGTAACGCAGGCGGGAATTCGCTCGGCGCATGCTACCACTCTGCCGTTGATTACCAGCACGCGGTAGTCCCTGCCCTCGGCGTACTGCTCGACGACAATGCGGTTGGAGAACTCGCGCGCATCGTTCCACGCCTCGTGTAGTGCCTCGTCGTTGTCGATGCGCCCGGAGATACCGCGACCGTGACTGGCGTCGAGCGGCTTGAGAATCACCGGGTAGCCGATCTCATCGACGATCTCCAGCGCCCTTTCGATCGTGGTTGCGACATCACCCTTGGGTACCGGCAGACCAATGTTTCCCAGCACACGCTTGGTATCGTCCTTGTCCTGTGCGATCTCGACTGCGATAGCGCTCGTGTAGTCGGAGAGCGTCGCCTGAATGCGGCGGAGATTTTTTCCGAGTCCCAGCTGTACCAGTGAGTAATTGTTCAATCGCCGCACTGGTATTCCGCGACGTTTCGCCTCTTCGACCAAGGC
>DASWCI010000066.1:0-3377 GCA_036390195.1 Gemmatimonadaceae bacterium | reverse complement strand
GGCACCAAGGAGATCGAGTCCGCGTCCTTGACGGTGCCTCAAGTCGCTGAGGCCGCGGCGGTGCCGGTCGCCGACGAGCTCAAGGGGCGCGTGCCCGAGATCTACATCGCGCTCAAGCCGGGCTACCAGGCGAGTCAGGAGATCGTCAATCGCGTGATCAAGGCGAACGAGGATTTGATCGGCAAGATCGCGCGACCGAAAAACGTGTATATCGTGCCCGACATGCCCAAGACGCGCTCCGGCAAGATCATGCGCCGCGTATTGGCTTCGATTTCGAACCGGAAGGACGTCGGCGACGTTACGACGCTCGCGAATCCCGACGTGGTCGAGCAGATTCGCGTGATGGTGCAGGGCAAAGAAAAAGTCGCGTCACATGACGCCTTGCCCGAAGACATCGCCAAGTTCGGACAGAGCGATTGATACCATTCACGAACGCCGCGCGTTCGCTCGCGCAGCGAAGCAACGCATCGGCCGCGTCAAGGGCGGGCGATCCTCGAGCAGCTGAAGCAGAAGACCCGATTCTTTCGGTTCTCGGCTCACTTCGATACCGTGGACTCGCGGCTTTGCGCCCGGTCGCGTAAAATTCCCGGCTCGAACGGAGAGGTGGATGAGTGGTTTAAGTCGCACGCCTGGAAAGCGTGTTTAGGTTAATAGCCTAACGCGGGTTCGAATCCCGCCCTCTCCGCCAACTTGGCTACCTGGAGCTAATCAAACGGTCTCGGGCATGACCGCGGCTCGGGTACACTCTGGTGTACTGACTCCACGGGGGAGGCTGTGAAGCTTTCAGAAATGCCCAGCGAGATGAGGGAAGCGCGGCTCGACTATGTCAGAGAGCGATGGTCTCAGCTCGCCGACCTCGAGCAGGAATACGGGCGGGCGGTCTTCACTTATCTGATGGTGGTGAACTCAGGAGGTGCCGCGGCAGTGCTCAGCTTTATGGGTGCGATGAAGACAACAACGCCAATTCCAGGGGCGCAATGGATGCTTGCGCTCTATCTTCTGGGCGTCATTCTGGTCGGCGTTGTACGTGGGCTGAGTCACTACCGTATTTCCTGGCGATACGGTCGCTGGCGAGCCGGTGTTCAAAAGCTGTACAAGGAAGAATGGGGATGGGAAGAACTTCAACGCGACGACGAATCGCTAGGGTGGTATTACTGGCCTGTAGAGGCTGCAGTGTGGGGTTCCTTCCTTTCGTTTCTCGCTGCTACCGGAATCGGGGCACTCAACATTCTCAAGGGGTAAGTCATGGCCACACCCAAGCCGACACCGACGCCTACACCGACACCACCGGCGCCAAGACCATGGCGAGACCATGGACCGCGTGTACCGCCACCGCCTCCCACCCAGCCCGGTAAGAAATAGGGCCTATCGCAGCCGTTCGCCTCGCCTTTTCTGATGTGCGCAGGAAGCGGCACGCGGTCTTCAAACGCGGTCTTCAATCGCCGCTTCAGAGATCAGGAAGGCGTTCAGCTCCTCGGTGCTCGGAAAGACGCTCTTAGGATGCAGGCGACGACGGCTCGCTTCCTCTGCCCTGAGGGTCTTAGCGAGGGTTTCTAGTTCTTGAAAAAGCGTGATGTCGCTGCGAACGCCACGCTGAATGAGGACGTATTTGCTGAGCTGGTGCCAGTAGCAGCGGACGGCGTAACCAAAGTCGTTCCAGACGCGGTCGAGATTAATGTTGCCCCGATTCGCGTCGTATGCCATCCCTTCAAGGTTGTCCAGGATTGTTTCGATATCGTTGGGCATCGGGTCTTGGTGCTTCAACAGTGTAGCAGCTACCCGCGAGCGCGACTCCCAGAGCGCGTCGGATTCCCACGCAGTCATGTACTGTAGATGGAGCTTGAGTGCGGTAGTGGACTTTGACTCCCGAAGCTGACGCCACAGGAACCAAAGCGTTCCACCCGCTAGAACGAGGTTGAGCCCGGTGAGCACCCACGTCGCGTAGGCAAGCTGCCACGTTGCGCGTATCAGTTCTTCAGACTCCAATGTACTTCCCTCCCGGCCACCCGTGATTGACTGAAGGGGCGCGAGCGCCCTTAGCGTTGAGTTCGGCGAGGGGACTGACCGGATACAAAGCTGTCCTCTCTCCATGGCGCGAGGAATCGGTGCCAATACTCCGCCGCCTCCGTGAATACCTCAAGCGCAGGACGGGTACCGCGCTCATCGATTATCAGCCAATGCACGCCGTATGTGCCTCAAGTGTGCTTGGCCGAGGGTTTGTGGCGTTCGGTTCGCGCTCAATCCGCATATTCTCACGAACCTGCGCTCTTTCGTCCCAATGCCGCGCTTCCCGGGAACACCAGGGACTTGATCACGACCGGCACGGCACCGGAAGTCTCGAGCAGCGCGCCGATGTCGATGAAGTCGAATTCCTTCAGAACGATCCCGTCGATCGAGACGATCGCATTGGGCAGCCGAGTTTCTTCCAGGCAGTGAATTCCGATCAGGCCGCCGATGTCGCCGTCGCCGACGAGGACGAGCGGCAGGCCGCGGTCGAGCGCTTTCGCGAGGCCGGTGGTGACTCCCCGGCAGAAGCTATCGAGCCGCGCAAAGGTCGCAGACTTGCTCCAGCGATAGCAGAGCGCCACCGTCTGCTCGCCTTCATGCAGATCGAGGCGCCGCAGGGCGGTTTGCACCGCGTCCGCGATTTTGTGGCAATCGAGCGCGTCGTCGTCGAGCGGCAGGGCCGGCGTGATGACCGGCAGGTTTCGCAGGGGCAGGGCGCTTTGCGGCGCGACAAAGATCGTGCTGCCGCTCACCTGGATCGTGTACTGGGAGGCGCCCACCACGGTAGCGCGGATTCCCTGATCGGACTCTTCGATGCGAGGCCCCCATGCCTTGACCCGCGCGAGAACGGCGCGGGCGAGCTGCGGCCCGAGATCGCCGAAGGCATGGTACTCGCGCCCATAGATGTATTCGGAGACGCCGCCCGAGAAAATGACCAAGTCCGGCTTGCGCTCGCCGCGCAAGGGCTCAAGACGCAACAACGCGCTCGTCGCGGCGTGGAGCGCGGATTGGCTCACGACCTCGAATAGCCGATCGGCCATGTGCTCGATCATTCTGTTCAGTCCGTTCGCGTCCGGCTTTTTGCCGATCTCGAGCGTGAGTCCCACTTCAGCGGCGAATCGACGGCCAGCTTCTTCGATGCGCTTCACGCGGCCTTCGGCGTCCAAAGATACGATGCGAGCTCCGATGTCGACCACGGTCAGCTCGGTGATTTCGCCGGATTCGCACACGGCGATTTTCGATGTGCCGCCTCCGACATCGACGTTCATCACCCGCGCGGACTGCCGGATCGACCGGGCGGCCGCGCCCGAGCCGAAGGCGGCGAGCGCCGCCTCGAGCGCGTCGCCCGCGCTCACCGAAACGAATTTTCC
>DASWCI010000065.1:0-5247 GCA_036390195.1 Gemmatimonadaceae bacterium | reverse complement strand
TCGAGAAGCCGGTTCTTATGAGCCGGCTTTTCAATTTCGGGTTTGAGTAATTTCAAGCGCAATGAAAGCGGTGATCATCACGCGTCCGGGCGGGTCGGAAGTGCTGGAGATACAGGAGCGGCCGACGCCGGAACCGGGCGTCGGCCAGATTCGCGTCAGGGTGAAAGCGTCCGCGCTCAATCGCGCCGACATCCTGCAGCGCGAAGGGAATTATCCCGTTCCGCCGGGAGTGCCGGCGGACATCATCGGGATGGAATACGTTGGCGAGGTAGATGCTCTCGGACCGTCCGCGCGTCTGTGGGAGACCGGCGATCGGGTGATGGGCATCGTTGGAGGGGCGGGTCACGCCGAGTTTCTCTGCGTGCACGAACGCGAAGCGATGCCGGTTCCGGAATCGATGTCGTGGGAGGAAGCTGCTGCGATCCCGGAGGCTTTTCTCACTGCGTACGACGCGCTATTCAATCGCTTGCAGCTTCGGCTCGGTGAGACTCTGCTCATTCACGCAGTCGGCAGCGGCGTGGGAACCGCAGGTGTGCAGATCGCGCGCGTGGCAGGTGCGACGGTAGTCGGGACCGCTCGCACCGCAGAAAAGTTGGAGCGGGCGACGTTGCTTGGTTTGCATGTCGGGATTGATGCTTCACGCGGCGATTGGCTTAAACTCGTTGAGGCGGCGATTGGACCGGCCCGAGTGCATGCGCTGATGGATCTCGTCGGCGGGAATTATCTCGACAGCAACCTGCGGGTGCTTGCACCGCGCGGGCGAGTCGTCGTCGTCGGCCTTACCGCTGGACCGGCTGCCCAATTGAACATGGGCGTGTTACTTCAGAAAAGACTAACCATTGTCGGAACGACTCTGCGCGGGCGACCGCTAGAGGAAAAAATTGCGCTGCAGCGTGACTTCTCGGAGCGCGTTGTTCCACTCTTCGATACCGGTCGACTAAGACCTGTTGTAGATCGGGTCTTTCCATTCGATGAGATTCGAGATGCACACGAGCTGATGGGATCGAACAGATCATTCGGGAAGATCGTCTTGAGCTGGGGTTGACATGCTTTCCGAGCAGGTTCGACGCTGGATAGAAGATTCGGTTGGCGGACGCGTTATTTCGGAGGAGGTTCTTCCGGGCGCCACGTCATCGCTGCTGCACTCGGTCGAAGTCGATCGCAATGGCGCGCGACTGGGCTTGGTTCTTCGCCGCTTCGTCAATGAAGAGTGGGTGAAAGATGAGCCCGACATCGCCAGTCGCGAAGCGGCTAGCCTTCGTCACGCGACGCGCGCCGGTCTACCCGCGCCTGGGCTCGTCGCATGCGATGCAAATGGAGCACATTGCGGTGTGCCCGCGACGCTAGTCGTAATGCTGCCTGGAAAGGTGGTTCTCCAACCACCCAACTGGAAACAATGGCTTCAGGGTCTGGCGGAATCAGCAGCACAGATCCACCGCGTCGACGCCGACGGATTTCTCTGGGTCTATCGGCGCTACAACGAAAGACTAACTCTCACCGTGCCGAGCTGGTCTCGCCAGCCGGAGGCCTGGGAAAAAGCGATCGAGCTCGTCGAGGCAAAAGCGTAATGACACGTACATCGCGAGCGTGGTAGCTCGCCTCTAGCTTTTTCCCTTTCGCTTTCTGCTGCGACGATCCTGAATAAAGATCGTCGCAATCATCCAGAGTCCTAGAACGCCGGCGATAAGAAAGCCAAGCATCCCGAGCCGGCGCTGGTAGGCCATCAATAGGCCGCTCGCGACGAGCAATCCTCCGAGCACCAGCCCCGTGAAAATCCGGTTCGCGACTTTCTCGAGTCCGAGCAGCAGCGAGCCGAGCTGCGGCGCCTCGACGCGAAAGGCAAAATCGTCGGACACCAGCTTGCGCGTGATCAGATCGAGACGGTGTGGCAGCGCGCGCACGAGATCCGAAGTTTCTGCGGCCATCTGAAGAATTCGACGCGGCGACATGTCCCGCCTCGCCCTCTTGTTGGCGATCTCGGCCGTGTACTCGCGGATGGATCGGCTGGGATTGAAGTTTGGATCCAGGGCCCGGGTGACGGCATCGAGATTGAACAGCGCTTTCGCGAGCAAGGTCAACTCGGCCGGCAATTTGAGTCCCTGTCGAAATGCAATCGTGATCATCTCGTAGAGCACGACGCCGGCGGGCGTCTCCTCCACCGTCTGATTCGCGTGCTTCGCGATCACTGCCGAGACTTCGCGAATGTAGGTGGTATGGTCGAATTCGCCTGGCGCCTCGCCGATTTCGACCAGAGTTTCCGCGGCGGCGTCACCGTTGTTGTCGGCCATCGCTAGCAGCAGTCTCACGACGTGGTCACGCATTGTCACAGTCAGGTGCGCGGTCATCCCGAAATCGATGAGCGCCAGCTTCGGATCTTCGCGCGGCGCAGCGCTGACAGCTGCGGCTCTGGCTTCGTTCTCCGATTCCACCAGCGCTGTTGCGCCTGGCCTCACCGACTCACGACGATCGTCGGCGACTGCCTCCGCGGGCGTCCTCGGGTTCTCACGCCCAGGCAGAACGACGAAGACATTTCCTGGATGTGGATCCGCGTGGAAGTGACCACTGTCGGTGATTTGCTCCAGGTAGGCGTGCGCGAACTCGTCAGCCAACTCCGAGAAGTCGTACTCAACCCGGCTAATGGGCGGGACCTCAACAATCTTGATGCCCTTGATGCGCTCGGTTGTGAGTACCTTGTGCGTCGTGTAAGCGTCGATGACGCGCGGAATCAGGATGTGCGGAAACGTGGCCAGCGCTTTCCTGAACGCAGCCGCATTGCGCGCTTCAGTCCGGTAATCGAGCTCATCGACCAGCGCGCGCTCCACTTGCTGCACCACTCCGATCAGATCGACATGTGAGCCCGCCGATGTATGCGCGGTGAGAAACGCTGCCAGCTCGCGAAAGAACTCGATGTCCTCGGCGAGCTGCTCGCGCAGATTCGGCCGCTGCACTTTGACCACCACGCTTCGTCCGTCGCGCAACTCGGCGGCGTGTACCTGGCCCAGACTCGCACTTCCGACGGGCTTCGGATCGAATGATTCGAAGAGCTTGCTGATGCGGGCGTGAAGCTCTCCTTCGATCGTGTGCTCGACCTGCTCGAGAGACATGGGCGGAACATCGTCCTGCAGATGTTCCAGCTCACGGATGTAGGGTGTGGGTAGCAGGTCCGGTCGGGTTGATAAAACCTGTCCCAGTTTGATATACGCGGGTCCAAGCTCGACCAGCCGCTCACGGAACGCTTTCGCCTTGACAGGGAAATCTCCCTCCACCGTTTCGTCGCCATCGAGACTCGCCGCTTCGAGGCTCAAAAGACCCTGACGGTTGGCGAAGCCGCGCAGGCCGTAGTTTGTGAACAGCCGGATGGTCGCGACGAGGCGTGGAAGGTGCTTCGGCGAAAGAATCATGCTGTACGCGGGGGGCAGAAACTATGCCCACATCTGGCGTGTGTGCGCGACGTGAGTTTGCCGCAGCCAATTGGCTGCGTCCAGCGTGACCACCGATATTTATGCATGGCCAATAAGAAAAATCCGCAAAGCCGTCAGAGATCGAGACCAACGGCAAAACGGTCCACCGTCAAGCCTGCGTCGGGCCGCGTGAGGGTCACTCACGTACCGAAGCCATGGGGCCACGAGACCATCTGGGCTCAAACGAAACGATACGTTGGCAAGATCCTCCACATTAACGCGGGCCACGAATTGTCGGTTCAGTATCACAACAGGAAGGACGAGACCGTGTACCTGCTATCTGGCGACATTGTCTACCGCGTTCAGCGCGATGGGGACGACGTGCTCGACGACGTCCATCTCAAAGTCGGTGAATCATTCAGGATCACACCGGGAACCATTCATCAGATGATTGCGCTAACGGACTGCGATGTGCTGGAAGTATCGACGCCCGAGGTTGACGATATAGTGCGTCTGAGCGACAAATACGGCCGAGAGGGGACAACGGCGCCATGAAAGTGATAATTCCGCTGGCGGGGAAGGGGACTCGCCTTCGTCCGCACACGTATCTCACGCCCAAGCCGATGATGAAGGTGGCCGGCAAGCCGGTGATGTCCTACGTGCTCGACGAGCTGAAGAAGCTTGGCAACGTCGAGCAGATCATCTACATCACGGGTCATCTCAAGGAAAAAGTCGAGGAGTACGCGCGCGCGGAGATGGACGTGCCGTCGGTGTTCATCGAGCAGAAGGTCCAGGATGGGACGGCTGGCGCAATTGCTCTGGCGCGCGAGCACGTCGATCAACCCGTGCTGATAATCTTCGTCGATACGATCTTCGATGCGGATCTCACCAAGGTGAAGAGCGTGGACGCGGACGGGATTATCTGGGTCAAGGAAGTGGAGGACTATCAGCGGTTCGGCGTCGTCGTCACGGACAAGGACGGCAACATGACGAAGATCGTCGAGAAGCCGAAGACACCGATCTCCAGGCGTGCCAACATCGGATTGTACTACGTCAGGAACTGGAAGCTGCTGTTCGAGGGAATCGATTGGGTTCTGCAGCAACCCAAGAATCAGGGAGAGTATTTTCTGACCGACGCCTTCCAGTACATGATCGAGAAGGGTGCGAAGATCAAAGTCATCGATGTACACGGATGGTACGACGCCGGAAAGATCGAGACGATGATCGAGACGAACCAGGCAATGCTCACCAGGGGGCGCGCGCGCCGGCCGAAGGACGCCGGTGACTCGACCATCATCGATCCGGTTTACATCGAAGACAACGTGACGCTTCGCAAGTCCAAGATAGGTCCCAATGTCTCGATTGGTGCTGGTACAGTGTTGGAGAACACCGAGCTGAGCCACTCGATCGTCGGATCCAACGCCAAGATCTCGAAGTCAGTATTGAAGAACTCGCTGGTGGGCGATGACACCGTGGTCGAGGGAGTGAAGGGCGAGATGACGGTCGGCGATCACTCCGAGATCCGCGCATCGTAAATCCGGCCGTCGTTAATCAAGCAGCTGATCGAAAGGCGCGTCCGAAGCTAGGGCGCAACGTTATCGGTTTGGGTGCGGTGAGCTTTTTCACCGACGTCTCGACTGAGATGATCTATCCGCTGCTGCCAATTTTCCTCGCTGGAGCGCTGGGCGCGAACGCGAGTTTCATCGGCGCCATTGAAGGAGCGGCGGAGACGACGGCGTCGCTGCTCAAGCTGCTCAGTGGCTGGTGGTCCGACAAAGTCGCTACCAGAAAGCCGTTCGTGGTCGCTGGGTACCTGATTGCTTCGATAGTACGACCCTTCACCGCC
>DASWCI010000064.1:0-5277 GCA_036390195.1 Gemmatimonadaceae bacterium | reverse complement strand
GACGATGGCGTAAGCCATTGGTGCAGCTTCACACACGACGGTGATTCCACCGCCGTGCGAATCGGCAGCAAGTCAGTATCGAGTAGGTCTGATTCGTTTTGCACCAGGCCGCGTCCTGGTTTTTCCTGGGGGCGTTTTTGGGTGCTCGAGCCGGATGAATGGGAAACCTTCAAGTCCGGTTCTTAGAGGGCTGGGCGCCAGCAATGGCGCCCGGCTACTCGACCCTAATCGCCTTACGTCAGAGTTGCCCTTCAACCGCCCAAATCTGGCCAAAGTCAGAACACACATCCTGGAGTCGCTGACCATGTGGCAACTACAGAGCGGCTGCCTTCTTGACATCCCGGGAGTTCATGGAAGGCAGCTTGCCCTCTTGGCAAGGCCCACTCCACAAGCAGGAGCACGCCGTCTACTGGAATCACGCGTCGACAATCTCGAAGCTGTTGCGACCGGAGCGAATCTGGTGCAGCTGCTTCGGTAGCAATACGAGCCTGGTAGGGCTAAACCTTTTAGGCACCGGGATGCGGCTACTGAGGTGCTCGAATGCGTCGCATGACCTCTGACTCGGTGAAGCATCGCCGCATCACCTCGTTGGGCAGACCAGCACAGATGTGGTCGATCACAGTATGGGCTCGGGCTGCCAATTCGTCACTGCCGTCGAGACCAATCAGCGCATCGAGCGCGAGTAGCATAAGCATCGGATCACCCGTCCTTTCTGCGACGTTGACAGCAGTTTTTGTGTCCGCGATAGCATCGCGGGTTCGCGCGAGCGCATGTAGACCGCGTGCCCTGGTGATCAGGCCGAGCGCCTCGTACTTCGGCCGCCCTCTCGCGCGGCTCTGCTCGATGCTTTCGGTTGCCGTGGTGACAGCTTCGTCAAGGGCATCTCGCGCCAGCGACAGCTCGGCCTTGGCCTGAGTTAGACGTAGCTGCCACAGCCACTGGTGCCAGCCGGCGGTACTCGCGGCGGCGGCGGCGGTCTCCTCCAGCAGTCGCTCGGCTCGCCCAGGTTCGTGGATGCGGGCGAACGTCAACAGCGAGTCAATTCCGGCGCTGACGATTGGAGGGACAAAACCCACGCCGCGCGCCAGTTCGCACGCTTCCGACTGAAGGGCCTCGGCACCTTCGAAATCAAACAAGGTCAAGTGGAGTCCAGCCGCCATCGCTGTGGCACGAGCGAGCATCGGAATAGCGCCATACTTTCGGCCGAAGGTGCGGGCTTCCTGGAATGCATCTGTGGCCTCGGCGTAGCGCCCCACGGCGGCCAAGTTCAAGCCGAGGTGAGTGAGGGAGTACATGATGAACGTGGTGTCGCGGGATGACCGTGCAGAATCCGCCGCCACGGCGGCCAATGCCAGCGCTTCCGTCGATCTTCCGGCAAGGTACAGAGTGAGCGGCAACATCGTGTGAGCGACTGTTATCACGCCGGGGGCCCGCGACATGGCTCTGCGGTCCATGTCGATGGCCGCGCTGAGATCACCATTTGCCTGTCGACAGCGTGCAAGCCAGGCCATTGCGTTCGCAGCCAGATCGGAGCGCTGCAACGTTTCGGCAAGCTGCAACGCCTCGGTCGCGTTCTGTTCCACTGGACGGACATCGAGCAGGAGGAACCATGCTCGCGCCAGAGCCAGCACGAGCTCGCACCGCCGCTCAATCTGCTGCGGATCCAGGTGATGCAGGGCTGTATCTAGCTCGCGTACCTCCAGCGTCCACTGTCCGAGCGCCTCGAAGCAACGGGCGCGCCGGGTGTGCAGGTCGACCCGCCGCAGCTCGGTCTCGGGTCCAGTAGGCATGAATTCGAGCGAGTGAAGGGCAATGTCGAACAGGCGCGCCGCCTCTTCGTGCGCCAGCACGTCAGCGGCTCGATCGCCAGCACGGATCGCGTAATCGATGGCCTTGTCGACCACGTCAGCCGATGCCGCCTGCGAGTAGTGGTAAGCGAGCTCGGCAAGCGGCGGGTTGGGTTTGCTTTGCGAAAAACGCTCGATTGCATCTGCGATGCGCCGATGCAACCTCACTCGACGTGGAGAGCTCAGTTCGCTGTACAGCGTCTCCCGTATCAGCGCGTGCATGAACTCAAAACGACCGCTCACTTCTTGCGACTCGCGGATTAATTGCGCGCGCGTTGCCTCTTCGAGTGCGTCCAGCAGCTGGTCATCGTGCAGGTCGTCGACGGCCTCGAGGAGAGTCGCATCGAATTCGCGACCGACAATGGATGCAATGCTGAGCACTCGGTTGCACGTTTCGGTTAGTCGAGACAGCCGTTGGCCGATGACCTCTTTGATTCCCTCCGACAACCCAATATCTCCGATATCGATCTTCCTTCCAGTGATCCCGCTAAGGCTGGCGATCGCCCCCGTCTCCTTCAGATGTTGGAGCATTTCGGTCGCGAAGAACGGATTGCCGTCAGTGCTGTCTAATACCACTTGAGGTAGCTGTGACGGAGCATTCGGTCCGACGATCGAATTGACCAGGGCCTCGACGTGCGTGATCTTGAGGCCATGGAGCACGAGGCGCGTTGTACCCCGCTCGCGTCGGATCGTGATCAGCGTTTCCGCCAGTGGGTGCGTGCGGTCGAGCTCGCTCTCTCGATACGTCGCGACAATGGCAAAGGAGCCCGTGCGCGCAGACCGCATGACATGTCGCAGTAGCAATAGTGTTGGCCTATCAGCCCAGTGCAGGTCGTCGAGCATGAGGAGCATCGGTCGCACCCGCGATGCAATCGCAAGCATGCCCGCCACAGCTTCGAACAGGCGGTATCGCTGTCCCTCAGGATCCATCGGCGGCGGGCCCGGAAGGTCAGGAATGAGATTGCGCAGCTCCGGGACGAATGGTGCGAGCTCGCCCCCGCCGCCGATGGCAGCCAATTGAGTCCGGAGTTCGGCTTCCGGGCAGTTGCGAAGATACCAGCTTAGACACTCGACGAAGGGCTGGTACGGTACCAGATTCTCCTGGTCACTACACCCAATGAGTACGGTAGTCCCTTCGGCAGCGCGAGTGCGGGCGAATTCCAACGAGAGTCGCGTCTTTCCGATGCCTGGCTCACCCGCGATGAGTAGCATTTGATGTCGACCATCTTTCGCATGCTGCCACACATCCTGCATCTGCAGCAGTTCGGCTTCGCGTCCCACGAAATCAACCGCAGCGCTCGCAAGCAGCGACGGCGGCAGCGGGACGCCCAATCGCATGCCATCGAGATCATCGTCGGTTGTCTCGCGAACATGTGAGATGAACCGATAACCGCGCTTCGATACCGTTTGGATGTAGTCCTGTCCATCGGCAGTCGAACCGAGCACCTGTCGCAGCGACGAAATGCCGCGGGTCAGGCTGCCCTCTTCCACAGCAACGCCGGGCCAGACCTTATCGAGCAGATCCTGCTTCGGAAGCAAACGACCCGCGTTTCGGACGAGCTCGGCCAGTAGATCGAACACCTTCGGAGGGAGCGGGATCGCATGGGTACCGAGCAGGAGCTGGCGCTCCTGCTCATCGAGCCGGTATCGATCGAAGACGAAGAGACGCTTACGTGACATCTGAAAAATTTCCGGAATTCGTCCGATCGCGGTCAGGACTTTTTCGTACTCTTGAGCGATCTTTGTGATGCCTATTGTACCGCTCATGCATTCGAAGGAAGCGAACGGGCAGGCGAGGAGGATTTTATGAGCAGAATGGCGTTGATCTTTATTGCACTCTGTGTGATGGGTGTGATGGTTCCTACAACTGCGGTGTGCGCGGATGCGGTGCTGGATTGGAACGCGTATGCGGCGAACGCGGTCGTAACCGTCGGCAAGCAGGTGCCACCACGCGCCTTGATCCGGCTCGCGATGGTCCACTTGGCGATTTACGACGCGGTGAATGCAATCGAGGGAGCGCCATTTGAGGGCTATGCCAGTGTCCCGACTGTGAATCGCCCCGCGTCAGAAGAAGCGGCCGCAGCTACCGCCGCTTACGATGTCCTGTTGGCGCTGTTCCCCGGGCAAGCGGGTAATCTCGACGTACAGTACGCGGCATCGCTGGCAGCACTTCCCGACAACATCGCCAAAGCAAATGGGATCGCTGTCGGCCAGCAGGCGGCTAGCTCCGTCTTGATCAAGCGTGCTGGGGACGGTCGCGATGCCACTGTGATCTACACGCCAGGATCTGGTCCGGGCGTTTGGGTGCCAACACCGCCAGCGTTTCTCGCCGCGCAGGCCCCAGAAACCCCGTTCGTGCAGCCATTTGCCCTGAACTCCGCATCGCAGTTCCGTCCTGATCCCCCATTTAGTCTCACCAGCGAAGAGTGGGCGCGCGATTATAACGAGATCAAGACGCTCGGGTCTGCGGTCGGAAGCAGCCGAACCCCAGAACAGACCGATATCGCTCTGTTCTGGAGCGACAATCCGCCCCTGCAGTGGAATCGTGCTTGGCGCTCGTTGTCGGTGGCCAAAGGCCTAGGACTGGCCGACAACGCTCGCTACTTCGCCATGCTCACGACGGCATCGGCCGATGCTCTGATTGCCTGCTGGGACGCCAAGTACTTCTACAACTTTTGGCGACCCGTTACGGCGATTCGAGCAGGCGATTCCGACGGCAACCCGGAAACCGCGCCCGATCCGGCGTGGATAGGACTCATTATCACCCCAAACCATCCGGAGTACCCCGCAGCGCACGGCTGCTTCAGCGGCGCATCGACTCAGACCCTGAAGTATTTCTTTGGAACCGACGAGATCGGCTTTTCGGTTGACAGCAACGTTGCGGGAGTCGTGAACCCCGTCCGGACTTATTCTCAGTTCTCGGACGCGCTGACGGAGGTCCTCGACGCCCGAATCTACGGCGGAATGCATTACAGAAACTCGACCCGGATCGGCGCCAACATGGGAAAGCAGGTGTCCAGGTTTACGACGGGGCACTACTTCCGCCCCCGCTAAGCATCACGGGAACAAAATGGACGAGTAATACGCGCATTGACAGAGGGGACAGTTACTATCAGTGAGCAACTGTCCCCGTCTCAGTGTCTCGCCAGGAACTGCAGAATCGCTGCCGGGGGAAATCGGAACGCAACGCTGCTGTTGGAATCGAGGTGTCGGGTGACGCCTCCGGCCACCCAGGTAGCGATTAGCGATCGTCGTCCCATCGCGACAGTAATTCCTCCGGATTGGTTCCGATCGCGGTAGGGACAGCCGTCGCTGGCTGCCCCCCGCGCGGACCCGGACGGGCGCTGATTAGCGCATCCGGTTCTTATCTCGGATGAGTAGCGGCAGTCAGGATGACCGCGTGCAACATGATTCACTGGCCTTGCTGCGG
>DASWCI010000063.1:0-2841 GCA_036390195.1 Gemmatimonadaceae bacterium | reverse complement strand
CACGAACGCGACGCCATCCCGACTCGGCGCCATTCCTGCGACGACGTAGAAGGGCTCGACGTGGAGGCGATCCAAATCGTCCAGCAGCTGGAACGACTTGACTGGAATCTGCGCGACTTGCTGCACGACCCAGCGGTCTTCGTCCACCACCGCGCGGTTGATTGCCTCTTCCCACTCGCCCTGCGCGGCTGCGGGTCCAACCACCACACCCTCGCCTCCGTACGCGCGATTCGGCTTCAGCACGAGCGATTCGCGCTCTTTGCGCGCGTACTCGAGAAGTTCTATATCCTCACCATTCGGTGACATGGTGCGGCGGTCAGAGACGATGCGCGTCCACAGTACGTGTCGACGCATCACCTGCCTTTCCTCTACGGTCAGGAACTGTTGCACGAGTGCCGGATCGGTAAAAAGCTCGAAGCAACTCTTCTGGTCGAGCTCCGCTGTGATCGACGACACAACCCGATTTTGTCTAAGCAGTGCGCGCATCGGCGCGACGTCGACACCTTCTTCAGCGAGATTGAGCAGGTCGAGCACGCTCGCGTCGCGGTATACCAGGTCGACACGCGTATCCTCGTAGAATACCTCCTCGTCACGGAGACGCAGCTCGCTCACATCGGCGTGCAGCACCGAGAGCCCGTGACGACGCCGATAGTAGGCGGCCAGTGCTTCCGGCTCGTCGGGCCCCTCGGCTGCATACTTTGGATCGACCAGGACTACCTGTCCCCGCGGCCTTCCGATTGCCTCGAGGTGCTCCATCAGCTCCTGGAGCAGCAGCTCGCGTACATCGTCCGTGAGCTGGAGACGGATGCTCGAATCCTGGGTCAGGAGCGCCGGCACTACGAGATCGGCCAGAATGCGCATGGATGTTGGCGCGATGTGTAATCCGCCGATCCCGCTGAGATTGGGCTCCATAAACTTGATGGAGTCCTTCCACATCGCGGTTGCGTAGTCGACGACTGCATCCAACCGGCCGAAGACAGGGTTGGCTTCGCGATGTGCAGGGGTCCAGCACTCGCGGAGCCACTCTTCCTCAGCCGGCGTGATCCGGAGAATCTCCCTGACTTGTGGAACCTGGAAATACAGATCTGGCAGGCGCTTGATGCAATTGAGAATCGTCTCCGAGACGTAGTGGGTGTACCCCAGTTGATCGGGACGAAGTGTCAGCGGGCAAGGAAGAAGGCGGATTATCTCGGTCACCCCGTCACGCTGATAAACCAGGTGACGGTCGTCGGAAGCCTGTCTGATTGCATGCATCAAATCGACGAGCGCATCTTGCGGAATCTGGTCGAAGGCGTGCTGCACGCGAGTGGCGAGCCGCATCCCCATCAAGCCAACTTCTTCGGCCGGACTATACATGCGCGAGGTCGGAAGGCGTTTGCGTGTGAAGCAAGTGCGCCCCTTATTCTACTGCTCGTGCACAGGCGATCAACGGGGCCAGCGATCAACCATTGACGATGAATGCCGAACAAGCCTACGCGGAGTTAGTGCGGATATCGCGTGAGGAGACAATCCTGTCATCGTGCGTCGACCTGCTCGACTGGGACGCGGAGGTATGCATGCCACCGCACGGCGTTGAGCACCGCGCCGAGCAGGCATCGCTGTTGGCGGGGATCCTCCATGATCGAAGCACAGATCCACGCTACGCTGAGCTGATCAACGTCGTCGAGGAATCGTCACTCGTCGTTGATCGCAAGAGCCCGGAGGCCGTCAATGTGCGCGAACTGCGTCGGGAGTACGACCGGGAGCGGCGCCTGCCGCGACGACTTGTCGAGGAAACCGCGCGGGTGACGGCGCTTGCTTCGCAGATCTGGTCCGAGGCGCGGAGGGACAACGACTTTATGGCGTTTGCCCCATGGCTCGACCGGATCTTCGCTTTGGCGCGCGAGGAAGCGGACGCCGTCGGTCACAACGGAACGCAATACGATGCGCTTCTCGACTACTACGAGCCGGGCATGACTTCCTCGCAGTTATCGGAAGTGTTCGCGAGCCTGCAGATGAATCTCTGCCCGTTGGTGGATGCGCTACGCGGTGCGCGCCGGTCCGCGAGCGCTGGCCTGCTCTCGCGAGAGTTTCCACTCGACAGGCAACGGCTGTTTGGCGAGAGCGTCGCGGCGGCGCTTGGTTTCAATCTGCAGTCGGGGCGAATCGACACCGCTCACCATCCCTTCTGCACGCTGATCGGTCCCGGAGACGTGCGCCTTGGCCTCAGATACTACGCGCGCAACTTCGCGCGAGGAATTCTGGGATTGCTGCACGAAGTGGGACACGCCCTGTATGAGCAGGGGCTCGAACCGGCACACTACGGCACTCCGATGGGAGAAGCCGCATCGCTGGGCATGCACGAGTCGCAGGCGCGACTATGGGAGAATCTGGTCGGGCGGAGTGAAGGGTTTTGGCGGCATTTCTACCCGCAGCTCCAGCGCAGCTTTCACGAAGTATTGCACGGCGTTTCGCCGAACCGTTTCCGTGACGCCCTCAATCGGGTGAATCCGGGCGTTATTCGCGTGGAGGCTGACGAAGTCTCCTACGACCTCCACATCTTCATCCGCGTCGAGCTGGAACGTGCGCTGCTCGCGGGCGATCTCTTCGCGGTCGATCTCCCGCAGGCGTGGAGCGAGCTCTACGCTCGCCATCTCGGCGTCACTCCCAAGAATGACCGAATGGGATGTTTGCAGGACGGGCACTGGTCGGAGGGACTGATTGGGTATTTCCCGACCTATTCGCTTGGAAACGTCTACGGTGCGCAGCTCTTCGCCGCCGCTGAGCGTGAGCTTGGGTCACTCGACGACGCGTTTGCAGCCGGAGATTTCGACAGCTTGCGTCGTTGGCTCCTCGAAAAGG
>DASWCI010000062.1:0-3131 GCA_036390195.1 Gemmatimonadaceae bacterium | reverse complement strand
GGACGTACTTGCGCGTCGACATTCATGGAGCAGAAAAGTCCCAGGGAAAAAGTGGACGCACGTGCTAGCGCTCGCTTCTTCACTTTGGGGGAAGCGACGCCGCGTAACTCACTCCGGTTTCTACCCATTTCGCGAGCGCCTTGTCTGTCCTGAGCCCGTCGGGCTCGACCAGGATCCATCCCTTCATCGGACGCCCGCCGGACAAGTCGAACACGCGCGTGTGCTTCTGCGCGAGCGCAGCGTCCGTCTCATCGGTTGCCAACCGGACGATCATCTCCTCACCGTGAACGCCACAGGACATGTTGCCATTCAACAGAAACGCGATCCCGCCGAACATCTTCTTTTCGGTGACACCCTTCTTCCTGCCAAGCTGATTTCGAATCCGCACCGCGAGCTTTTCATCGAATGCCATCGATCACCTCACGAGCCCAGGATCAACTTTGCGCCAGCAACAATCAGCACCAAAGACAGGAGTTGCCGCAATACTGGCGCTGGAGCTTTCCGGCTGCCGTAACTCGCGCCGATCCACCCACCGATAGCTGCTGCCGCAGCCCATATCGGAATGTTGGGTGGCAGCTGTGCAACGCTCGAAAGATGCCCAAGCAGTCCAGCAATTGAATTTACGAGAATGAATGGGGCAGCCACGCCCGACGTTGCTCTCGTCTCGGCCCAGCGCATGTAGAGCAGAAGCGGACTCAAAAATATTCCCCCGCCGACGCCGGTGAGCCCCGACAGAAACCCGATCGCCGCGCCGGCGACGATGGCCGCCCACAGCAGAAGAGGACGTATCTCGCTCTTGAGTGGCCGGCGCGAGGAACGGAACATCCACACGGCTGCATAGAGGAGCACGACACCAACCAGAGTTTTGTACCACCGCCCAGGCAGTATCGTCGCCCCACCGAAGAACGCTGCCGGAATCGAAGCGACTGCAAACGGCCAAAACAGGTGCCATGAGAATAGTCCGGCGCGGTAAAACTTGAGCGTCGCTACCGCCGCGACCAGAACGTTGAGCGCGAGCGCCGTCGGTTTCATCACGCTGGGCGCAAAGCTGAAGAGGCCCATCACCGCCAGGTAGCTGGATGCACCGCCGTGCCCGACAGACGCGTAGAGAGCGGCACCGAGGAAAAACAGCAAGCCAACTACGAGCGTTTCTGAAACGGGCATCTGTTTTGGTCTTATATTTTTTGTCCCGGCACCGACGTCTCCCAGCGAAGCTACATGACCGAATACGCCATCGACATAGTCAACATCACCAAGCGCTTCGCCGGGCACACGGCAGTTCACGATCTGACGCTGCGAGTTCCGACCGGGAGCGTGTATGGGTTACTCGGTCCGAACGGCGCCGGGAAAACCACCACCATCCGGATGATCCTCAACATCATCGCGCCGGATTCGGGGATGATCCACATCTTCGGGCGGCCCTCGAACGATCCAAAGATCACCGAGCGTCTTGGCTATCTGCCAGAGGAACGCGGACTCTATCGAAAGATGCAGGTACGGCGCGTTCTGAAATTCCTGGCCGAGCTAAAGGGAGTTCGTGGGAGCGATGCCGATCGAAGGATCGATGAGTGGCTCGAGCGATTGTCGCTCAAGACGCCGGACAAGGATTGGGGCCTCGCCAAGATCGACGAGCTGTCGCGGGGAATGCAGCAGAAAGTTCAGTTCATCGGTACGCTGCTGCACGACCCGGATCTCGTAATTCTCGACGAGCCGTTCAGCGGACTCGACCCCATCAACGCGCAGGCATTGAAGGACACGGTCGTCGAGCTCAAACATCGCGGCAAGACGGTGATCTTCAGCACTCATCTGATGGACAACGCCGAGAGATTGTGCGATTCGGTGTGCATCATCGCGCAGGGCGAGAAGGTGCTCGATGGGACAGTCACCGATGTCAAGGAAGAGCACGGGCAACGAAACATCGCGCTTGCTCTGGAGGGCGATGGAATGGCGGGCGTGGCGTCGATATTACGCGACCACTCGCTGGTGAAGCGCGCGGACGACTCGAACCGCTTCTTCGAGATCGAGCTCGCGCCGGGTGCGGACCCGCAGGCGCTGCTCAGGCGCATTGTCGAATCAGGCGCCTCGGTGCAGCGATTCGAGATGATCCAGCCGTCACTGCATCAGATCTTCCTTCAGAAAGTCGGGGCCCAGGGCGTGGAAGAAGGAATGAGCGGACATGGCTAAGCTCTGGGCGATCATAAAGCGCGAGTACCTCGAGCGCGTCAGATCGAAATGGTTCCTAATTGCTACTTTTTTCGGCCCGATCTTCTTCAGCGCGATCATCATCGTGCCGGCGTGGCTGGCTTCGAAGAGCAAAGCGACCAGCGACGTTTACAACACGACGATTCTCGACGCCACAGGCACTGGGTTCGGTCACCGGCTCGCCGTGAATATCGCCGGCGACAGCACGGTTCCCGGCAGAATGCCAACGGTGAAAGTGGTGGCGCCAAGCGAGCTCACGATGGCCGAGAGCTTGGCTACACACGAGGTGATGCGAAAGCAGAAGACGGGCTACGTCGTAGTGAATCAGCAGACGCTCGCCGGAGAATCCGCGCGCTATGCCGGAACGAATGCGACATCGATAGCCGACATGGCGCAGATAAAGAGCGCGATCCGGCAGACAATACTCGCGTCGCGTCTGGAAAAGGTCGGACTCGACAACGAGAAGATGAAAGAGCTCACTTTCATTCCGCTCGACTTCAGCACCGAGCGGATCACCGAGCGCGGCCGAGCGGGATCGGGGATGGCGAGCGTGCTGTTCGGATTCGCGATCGGGTTCCTTCTCTACCTGTCGATCGTGGTTTACGGGCAGACGATCATGAGCGGCGTACTCGAGGAGAAGACGACCCGCGTCGCCGAAGTCGTGATGTCCAGTGTTCCAACCGACACTCTGCTCGTCGGTAAGGTCCTCGGCGTTGGAGCGGTCGGATTGACGCAGCAGATACTCTGGATCGGGACGACTTACATTCTGCTCAAGCTCAGAGCGCCGATTATGGCGAAGCTCGGCGCACCGGCGGTGACCTTCTCGCTGCCGGACATCAGTCTGGCGGCGGGGATTCTCTTCCTGCTGTTCTTCCTGCTCGGATTCATTTTCTATTCGTCGCTGTACGCCGCGGTCGGATCGTCGGTGA
>DASWCI010000061.1:0-12508 GCA_036390195.1 Gemmatimonadaceae bacterium | reverse complement strand
CGCCGATCTTGATGCACTCTGCGCATTCGCGGCGCTTTGGTTTTTTGACATCAGTGATCGCTCGGATGTGAGCGCACGCGCCGTCAGAAGCCATTACGAATAATCGTTAGCGGGGGTGGAGTTCGATACCCCCGCTTCGGTTACGCGGCTGCGACGACAGCTGAAAGCTGCCGATCAGGCCGGCGCGGAAATAACGATGGAGCTCGCCCCAGTCGCGTCGAGCCAGACGTGCGTGGGCGTGCGCGCAATGCGCATAACTACGCCATTGCATTCAGGGCACCGCATCACCGTTCCCATGCCGTGAGCGTAGACAAGCAGTACGCCGATCGTGCGCGTCACTCCGCAGCTGGCGCATTTTGCCCGACCCGCGGTCAGATCAGGGACGAACAGCTCGCTCAAAATCCCGGCCGCGGCATTTCCGTCGACACGTAACGCATCGACAAGACGCTCTCCGGAAGTACTCTGCGGCGATGATTTTGTCGATGCAGGCTTTGTCCTTTTCGGTGATGATTTCCTCGATCCACGCTTCATCGTTGACTCCTTGTTGGCTTTCAGAGGTACCAGTCGCACATGCTAGATCGACCCTCCGGTTGGACCGAATCGCTCGGTCTTCACCAGCGCCGGCTGGTGCCCAATCTCGACGAGCGCACTCGCAACTGATTCGACCAGAGGCGTCGGACCGCAGACGAATACCCGCGGTTGCTCACTCGGTGGCCAGCTCACCTTCTCGAGCATCGCTCGATCGATTCGGTGTCGAAATCCTGTCCATCCGTCGGGCGGATTGCGGGTAATCGTATGCACTACCTCGAGTGTGGGATCGCTTTCCGCCAGACGGGCGAGCTCGTCACGATAAATCACATCGTCCCAACGGCGCGAGGAATACAAGAGTCGCGCCGGTAATCGTGAGCGAACGTCGGCACCAGCATTTGCAAGTACAGCGTTACGATGCCTCAGCATCGCCATCAACGGTACGATCCCCGATCCACCGCCGACGAGGAAAAGTGGTCCTCCGTTCGCGACGTCCCAGACGAAGTATCCTCCGATCGGACCGCGCAGCTCGAGTGTGTCACCTGCATGCAGCTCGTCGGAGAGATAAGGCGAGACCTCGCCGTCATCTAGACGCTCGACTGTCAGCGCGAGGTGAGATTCTTCGGGTGGCGACGCGATCGAATAGCTTCGCTCCGCCTGATAGCCATCCTCCGCAGTCAGTCGCACATCGACGTGTTGTCCCGCTCGATGGCCGGGCCATTCCGGAACATCGAGCACGAGCGTCCGTGTCTCGGACGTTTCGGGCACAACGTCAACGACGGTGGCGAGTCGCCAGGCTATTCGCGGCGCGGTAGCGGCAGGATTCACTCGTCACCGGCGTAACGCTGCTCGCGCCACGGATCACCGTAGTTGTGATAACCCAGCGATTCCCAGAAACCCGGCATATCCCTTTCCATGAGTAACAGCTCGCGCACCCATTTCGCGCTCTTCCAGAAGTAGAGATGCGGCACGAGCAATCGTGCTGGTCCACCGTGCTCCGCCGGGAGAGGCTTGCCGTCGTACATGAAAGCGATCCACGCCTTGCCACCCGTCACGTCCGCCAATGGAAGATTGGTGGTGTAACCGCCATCGCACCGCGCGATCACGTGAGGTGACGAGGTAACACCCTTCGCGGCGGCCTCCGACAAGAGCGTGTCGATTGAAATGCCTTCCCAGACCGTATCGAACTTGGACCACTTCGTTACGCAGTGGATGTCCTTCGTGGTCGTCTGACGTGGCAGTGCAGTGAACTCGTCCCACGTCCATCGCGCGCTGCGGCCGTCAGCGGCTCGCACGGTAAAGTCCCAGGCGGCGAGTGGAATGCGCGGCGTCGGACCGGCGGAGAGAACTGGAAAGTCCCGCGTCTCATACTGGCCGGGCGGAAGTCGGCCCGCGGTCTCAGCGGATTGTCGTCTTCCGCGAAATCCTCGAGAGATCAATGCCATTGGCGCGATGAGTTTGAGTGAACGCCAAAATCAATCATATGATAGGTTCGTCAATGTTGCGAACTTCGTCCAGGTCGAGGTCGCTGATCACTCTACTAAACGCTGCATCGCCAATAACCTCGTCATCACGAAGACGTGCAACTGCTTCACGCGATGCTTCGCGTAGCTGCTGCTCCGCATCTCTGATCGAGTCCTCGAGAGTAAGGCCGGTATGACCGCCGGCGTGGTCGGTGTCATCAAGATCCAGTCTGGTGCGCTGACCGATAGCCGCGCGCATTTGCGCCAGGGCGTTCGCGGGGATGTGTCCCAGGCCGCCGATTTCCTCGAGCTTCTTCACTGCAGCTTGCTCCGCCTCGAGCCGTGCCCGTCGCTCCTCCACCTCCACCACATCTCCACGCGGAAGTGCGAACAGCTTTATGAGAGGACGGAGCGTGAAGCCCTGGACAAGGAGGGTTACCAGAATCACACCAAATGCAATGGGCAGAACAAGCTCCCGTGCCGGAAATGGTGCGCCCGAAGCGGTCACGAGAGGAACTGCGAGCGCCATCACCAGCGTGTCACCGCCTCGGAGGCCTGCCCACCCCAGAATTACCAGCGCTCGCCATGATGGCATCGGGTCGCGAGCGCGAAGACGGCGACTAACGAGTCTCGGCACGTACGCAGCCGGAAAGATCCACAACACTCGCGTAGCAACCACTGTGACGCTTATCACGAGGACTGCGACACTCAACGCGAGTGCGCCCCGTTGTAAGAATTCAGGAACAAGGCGGCCGATCTGCAGTCCGATGAGTGTAAAGACCAGCGCTCCGATCGCAAACGTCGCCGTGTCCCACACCACGTTGGTACGCACCCTCGTGCGCGCGGACGTGGTGCGCAGCGGACTACGCGATGAGACAGCCCCTGCCGCTACTACCGCCAGCACCCCGGACGCCCCGAATTGTTCGGCGAGGAGATACGCCGCAAACGGGGTCATCAGTGACAGAGTGCTGATGGCGATGGAGTCGGTGAACAGAGGACGAAGCTTCCTGAAGACCCAGCCCACGGCGAGCCCGACTGCGAGGCCACCGATAGTGATGGCGACGAAGGCGCCAGCCGCCCAGGCTAGTGAGAACGAACCCAAAGCGGCGGCTCGAACCGCCATTCGGTAGGACACAAACGCAGTCGTGTCGTTGAGAAGAGTTTCGCCCTCGAGTATCGTGACCAGGCGAGTAGGCAAACCTAGCCGGCGCACGATGGCAGTGGTGACGTCCGCATCCGAGGGGGCGACGATGGCACCAAGCACGAACGCCGCCGCCCAGGGAATCCGCGGAGCAAGTGAATGAGCCACTGCCGCAACCGCCGCTATCGTCACCAGTACCAGCGCCACGGCGAGGAGAAAAATGGGGCGCGCATTTTTTCTCGTGTCTCGGAGCGAGCTGGTCGAAGCCGCGCGATAAAGGAGAGGGGGGACGAACAGTACGAACGTCAGCTCCGGATCGAACGGGACCGTGGGAAAGAGAGGCAGCGTCGATAGCAGTATTCCACCGAACACCTGAGCGATCGCCAGCGGAACATCAAAGCGGCGCGCGACGGGCTGTAGCAGACTCGCTACGAATACCAACCCCAGAATGATCTCGAATTCGCGCACTCTTCAGGTTGTCCCTATCTCACTCCTGCAGTGCCTGATGCACGAACGAAACCGCTATGGATCCTTCTCCGACCGCTGACGCCACGCGTTTTATGTTGCCGGCCCTGACATCTCCCACGGCGAAGACTCCCGGCTTGCTCGTCTCAAGAAGATGCGGAGCACGAGCCAATGACCAATGTGCAGTAGCCAAATCATCTGGCGACAGCTCGGATCCCGTCTTGATGAATCCGTGATCGTCGAGGACGACACAACCGTCGAGCCATCGGGTGCTAGGAGCAGCACCCGTCATGACGAACACGTGACGAACGTCCTTTCGTTCCGTCGCGCCGTCGTGCCGTCGCAAGTGGACGCTCTCTAGGTGATCTTCGCCTTCGAGCGCGCCGATTTCCGTCCGTGTGTGCACAGTGATCCTCGGATCCTCTTCAATGCGTCGGATCAGGTATCGCGACATGGTGTCGGCCAAACCATCGGATCGTACGAGCATGTGGACGTGTCTTGCCGACTGGGCGAGGGACACGGCAGCCTGCCCAGCTGCGTTGCCGCCGCCAACGACGCAAACCTCTTCACCGGCGCACAATTGCGACTCGATGAACGTGGCGCTGTAGTACACGCCGGCACCTTCGAACTGTGAGATATTCTCCAACGGAAGCTTCCGGTATTCCGCGCCGGTCGCGATGATGACGGTTCGCGCGAGTATTTGCGCACCATCGTCGGTTTCGATGACGTACTGCCTCGTATTACACCTGAGGCGCGTGGCAGCCTTCGTGATCATCAGGTGTGCGCCGAATTTCTGTGTTTGAGCGTAGGCGCGCGCCGTTAGCTCCTGGCCGGTGATCCCGGAGGGAAAGCCGAGGTAGTTTTCTATTCTCGAGCTCGATCCAGCCTGTCCGCCTGGAGCACCGGATTCCAGCACCATCACATCGAGTCCTTCGGAAGCCGCATACACCGCTGCCGCGAGACCTGACGGTCCGGCCCCGACGACCACTGTGTCGTGCATCTGCGCCTGGTCGATCGGGTCGTTGAAGCCGAGACAATCAGCGATATCGTGATTGCTCGGATTCCGCAGCACCACCTCGCCGCGGCAGATCAATACAGGGATATCAGTGACCGCGACTCGGAATCGATCCAGAAGCTCCTGGACGCCGGTGTCTCGATCGAGGTCAATGTACTGGTACGGATGGCTGTTACGCGTCAGAAATTCCTGAATGCGAAGCGTCTCCTGCGAGTGTCTGGATCCGATCAGCAGGACGTCGCCAATGCCGCTCGCGATCAGCCTCGCCCGCCGCAAGAGAAACGCGCGCATGAAGATCTCGCTCAAATCGGCGTCCGTCTGGACGATCTCCAGCAGGTGCTGGTGATCGACCTCGATGACTTCACCTGCTTCGCCGGCACGGACGGAAAAGACTGCTCGCCGACCTGAGAGAAGGTTGAGCTCGCCCGAGATCTGACCGGGTTTGTGTACCACGACGCGCGTCTCGACGCCGTCAGACAACTGGATAATGTCCAAGCGTCCGGAAACAACCACAAAAAAGCTCGCGTTTCTGACGCCAGCTTTCACAAGGACCTCGCCGTGCTCCACCTTGCGCAAGTGGCCGTGAGCAGCGATGCGTGCGACCTGCGCCGCAGTAAGTGTGGGGAATGCCTGATCGCCTGCCGTGGCTGTTGACGGCAGCGCGACCTCGGGGTCCGCCGCCGCCGAGTGGAGTGCCGGTATCATCGTCGCATCAGTAGTCGACAAGCGTCATCCCCACTCAGGCACGAAGTTCTGGACTCGTCGAGCTCGTGTACGTCGTATCAGGCGCGAAAGCGGCTTTGACATCGGCAAGACTGACCTGCTCGCGTGCATTCGCATTTGCCCACTGAAGCGCAAAATCTGCAACTTCTTCCCAGCCTTTCTGGCCGACTGTGTGATGCGTGCGGTTGGGGAACTCCCTGTAATCCGTAACCGCGGAAGAGTTCTTGACGTACTTGCGCATGTTTGCTTTGTTGATGGCCGGCGGCACCAGGTGATCGTTGCCACCCGCGATGAAGAGGAGCGGCGCTCGATTGTTGTTGGCGTAGTTCACCTTCGACGAAGCGTTCGGATTCAACAGCGAGAGTGCGCCGTCCCAGAGAATCCGGTTAGATCCCGGAATCTGATAGCGGTCGTACACCTTCTTCGATTCAACTTCATTCAGCTCGTTGGTAAACGCGTAGTTGAACTTCTTCGGGCTCAACGAGCTGGTGCCATTGAAGGTGAAAGGATTGCCCAACACGGTGATCGTCGCCCAGATTGTCGAGAGTGGCAGGACAGGCACGCCTGCACTTTGCGCCGAGTCGATGACGACTCCAGCGGATCCGAGGCCGCGGTCGACGAGCATCTGCACAATGAGTCCGCCGAACGAATGGCCCATGATGATAGGCGGGGCGTCGAGCTTGCGAATGATGCGCTCGTAGTGATCGACGACGGTTTTGAGCTTGAGCCGCTTGAGCGGCGACGGATCCTTGCGAATCGCTTCGACCTCTCCTTCCAGTCCCGGCCACGAGGGAGCGAGCACGTTGTAACCAGCCTTCTGATAGCGATCGATCCACCCTTCCCAACTTCTCGGCGTCAGCCAGAGTCCGTGAATCAGAACGATGGTCGGCCTGCTGGCATTGCGTCCGTTGGTGGTCATGTATCGCTCCTGGAGGGATGCTACAACATCGTTCGATGCTGCTGAGTGCTGCCCGCTCGATGAATGTTATCTGAATGTTAGCTCATATGAATACGCCTGACGCGAAAATCCTGAAAATGCGCCCAGCCCGAGCCCACTCATGACCGTGAGTCTCTGGGTTTGGGCGCTCTTCGCGATACTCGTTTCTTCGGCCGCCCCGACAAACACTGAAAATGCGGGCAAATAGGGCAGCTGACTGGTATGCGTTCTGCCTAAAAAGAGCGAGGAACCGTGGAGGGCACTATGGTTGATCGCCGCACGCAAGAAGAAGAGGGATCGAGTCTAAAAAAGGATCCCGAAGATTGGACAACTGGTGAAGAGCCGATGACAGGCGCGCAGCGCTCCTACATGCACACGCTGGCCGAAGAGGCACACGAGGAAGTCAGCGACGACCTTACAAAAGCCGAGGCGTCGAAAAAAATCGACGAGCTGCAGGAGAAGACTGGCCGCAGGCCGCCGCCTGATTCCTGAGTATCAGGCGGTGCGGCGCGAATTATCAGCCGATCGCGATACTACTCGTGATCATTGGCTCGGTGGGTAACTCTTCAGGCAGCGCTGGTTCTGAAGGAGAGCCCAGTTCTGCTGCACGAGGAATGGCTTCGTCCCAATCGTGATGTTCCAGAAGCCAAGCCCGTTGTTGTAGACCTTGCCGTAGGTGTAGGCGCACTTGTCGGCATTCTCCTCGCCAAACTGATCATACCAACCGACGAAATATGGAGATACCAATAGCGATACCGGGTCGGTTGCCGTCTCTTCGGTCTCGTGCGCAACGGCGCTCACTGCTGCATCAGCGCCGATATCGCCGTTTGCGCCGCCATCCTGCAGCACGCAAACGAATCCGTCCTTGGACGGATGCGCTGGTGTAAAATCGGCATCGTAGGGCATTGCCGAGATCTGCACGATCTGACCATTGCCCCGGAAATACGCCGAGTGCCACGCGCAGTACTGCAAGTGGGTCGAACTGAAGCCGCCACCGAGATTCACTCCGGGGCCCGTGAAGATCATGTAAAGCGTGCTCGGATCGTAATGGATCGCGCCACTGGCAAAGCCGTCCTCGATCAGCTTTACCATCTGATTGCTGTTTACGACCTGTCCCGGCTTCGGCGCACCCGGACCGTTGGCTGCCCAGTATGCGTCATACGACATCGTGTTCTGAACGAATTGCTGCTGGCCACCAACGATCTGGTAGTACAGGGTGTTGATGTTCCAGTAAGAGGAGCCACCGATGTGATTCAGGAAATAGCCGACGAGTGAGTGATCGTTGGCGCCGGTTCCAACTTCGCCCGGAGCTGGCCCATTGTTGAAGATCGTCGTGGGTGAATAGTAGATGGCGACGAGCCGCTGATTCAGGATGAGGCGTCCACCCCAGTACAGGATGTCGGGTTGGGATGACTTCGCGGCTGCGGCGGCAGCAGCGTTGATCAAGCTGCTGGGAGACGTAGCGCCGCCGGTTGCAAATGGCCGGAAGATCGTGCTAGCCAGGCTGAGCTGGCCAGCGACTATCGATTCTCTCGGACCGGGAGTCAATCGAGATGACGTTGGCGCGACTGGGGAATCGGAGCACGCCGCGATGGCAAGAATGGCGGCAACCGCAATAAGAGAGCGAGTGCGCATGTAGAACCTCCGGAACAGAACGTCTGGGACCGTGTGCGGGTGGTGACCTTACGCTCGGGTCGTGGCGCCGTCAAGAGATTTCATGCGCCGCCACCCAACCGGCCAGTCCGCATGAAGAACGTAACGCGTAAGCTGCTTGCCGTCCTTGAGCGCTTTCGTCAATACCGTTCGACTTCGACGAAGTACTGGAGCGTCGAGCTCGAGCTTCTGCCCGGTCAGATGCTGGTTGACGAGGCGCTGACCGCAGATGTCCAGCGGAATCATCTAAGAACTACACACTCTGAGGCGGCGCCGAGCTGCGAGCTGTCGTTATCAGAGCGACGGCACAAATCACGATCGCCGCTGCGACGCCGGTGCGGACCGACAACCGCTCGCCGGCGATTGCCCATCCGAGAACGACTGCGACGATGGGATTCACGTACGCGTACGTACCGAGTCTTGCCGGCGAGACTTTGTCGAGCAGCCAGATGTATGACGTAAATCCGATCAGCGAGCCGAACGTGATGAGATAGATGAGTCCGGCGGCAGATGCGCCGGAGATGCGATGTATGTCGAAGTGAGAGAGCTCACCGCTCAAAGCTCCAACGATCAACAAAAGTGCGCCACCGCCGAGCATCTCCATGCCGGTGGTGAGCAACCCGAATTCAGGAAGTTCCGCATCGCGCGACCAGAACGATCCAATTGCCCACGACAAGGATCCGAGAATCAATACAAGCGCGCCAAGCGGGCGCACGTCTCCGCGCCCTTCGAGATTCGACGGTCCGACGAGTACGATGATTCCGATGAAGCCGAGTATCAGCCCAAAGAGCACTGCGCCATCCGGTCGAAGTCGCGGAGGTCGCACCCACTCAATGATCACGAGCCAAAAGGGAAGAATCGAAACCAGAAGTGCAGTCAGACCCGACGGAACGAACTGCTCCGCCCACACCACCGCTCCATTTCCTCCCAGCAGCAGAAAACCGCCGGCGATGACCGCGTTACGCCAGTGGAGCCGCGTCGGCCTCGGCGCTCCACGAAATCGCGCCCACAGATAGAGCAAGGCGCCAGAGACGACGAAACGAAGTCCGCCCATGATGAATGGCGGAATCGTCTGGACGGCGTACCTGATCGCAAGGTAGGTCGATCCCCACACCAGATAGATCGATGCAAACGCAGCGATTATCTGCGCGCGCGAGGCGTGCCTGCGTCCGTCGTTCAGATGGATGGAGATCGGGGGGGCGAGGTAAGAAGGTCGGCGACAAATCTAGTCGAACGATGCGTCCCGACGCTCACGCTTTTTGTGCGAGTGGCGCTTCTTTGCCTCGAGCCGGGCTTCCTTCGCGGCTCGGGTTGGCTTGGTCGCTTTGCGCTTTCTGGGAACTACGAGCGCCCGTCTCACCAGTTCAGCGAGTCGCTCTTCCGCCAGATCTCGATTGCGGCTCTGACTTCGCATGTCACTCGCGACTACGCGGATACTGCCCTCAGTCGTCAGCCGGGGCCCGAGCTTTTCCTGAAGACGCGCGCGCTGCTCCTCGCTGAGTGCGCGCGATGTGAGAACGTTCCAGAAAATCTCTACCCGCGAGGATGTCTTGTTCACATGCTGGCCCCCCGCGCCCGAAGATCTCGAGACCCGCACATCCAGCTCGTTTCGCGGAATTGACAGCGACTCGTTGACCGCGAGGAGATTCTGAGGCGCGGTCGGCGACGGATCGCTCACGAAGCTACCGCCAGCGGAATAGCTTGAGCGCCGCGACGAAGGTCAGGAATCCCCATACCACAATGACGATGATCTGCGGCGTGACCCCGGTGAATGTTGCTCCCTCGAGCATATTTGCGCGCAGGGCGTTGTTCAGCGCCGTGAGCGGAAGGACCTTGATAAAGGGCTGGACGGCGCGCGGAAAATTCGCGGCCGAGAAAAACACTCCCGAGAAAATCCACATCGGAAGCATGATGAAATTCATTATTCCAGACACAGCCTCCGTCGTGCGCGCACGGGAGGCACTGAGCAATCCCAGTCCGCCGAATGACAGCGCGCCCAGGATACAGATCAGGAACAGCGTTCCGAGCGGGCCACGCAATGGAACTCCGAAAGCGAAGTGACCGAAGCCGAGCAGCGTTATGATCTCGAGAATCAGAAACACGAGACGCGAGCAGAGAAAAGAGAGCAGGTACTGCACACGTGACATCGGCGTTGCCATTAGCCGCTTGAGGAGCTTCTTGCTGCGCGCGGTGACGATCGCGAATCCCAGTCCCCAGATGCTCGAGCCCATGAGATTCATGCCGAGCAATCCGGGAATCAGAAAATCGATGTAGCGCGATCCCTTTTCAGTTATGTACGTATCCGTTGCGCGCACGAGATCGACTCGACCGGCGCCCTGCTGTACCGCGCGGTCCGCGAGCACGCGAGCGTTGGCGGCTTCGCTTCTGCCGCGATCATACACGTAGCGCACGCTGTCTCTGGTCGCGGTGGGAACAACGAGCAGCGCGATTTTCCCGGTGCGAAGAGCACGAGCGCCTGAACTATCGTCGTAGGATTCCACGACCAGACTCGAATCTCTCTTGAGCGATTCGATCACCGCTGCGACGCCTGGCCCACTGCTGATGACGCCAATCGGCACCTTGTCCGGACCGCGCTGGCGGAAAGCTATACCAAGTCCCGCCGCCAGCAGAATCGGAAAGATGAAAGTCCAGAACACGGCCTCGGGCTCGCGAATGAACTCACGGAACCGAACCAGCGTGAGCTGAACCATCGAATTGTTCTTCCAGCCACGCCGTTTGAGCGGCCGCCACTGAGCACGCTGCTCTTCTGTCAGCGGAAACGGAATACGGCCGGGGGCCCTTGCGCGATTGGCGCCCTGATCCAGCCGACGCGGCTCACTCATCGCGCAGCGTCCTGCCGGTGAGCGACACGAATACGTCCTCGAGCGTTGCGGTCGTCTTCCTCGGCTCCGGCGGTGGGAGATGCGACACGTCGAGCGATTCGGTGAGCTCGCGCGGCGAGCCCAGTGCGATCACATGACCATGGTCGACAATCGCTACGCGATCGCAGAGTCGTTCTGCTTCCTCCATGTAGTGGGTCGTGAGCACGATGGTCCTACCTTCGGACTGAAACTTCTCGATCAGCTCCCAGAACTGTCGGCGCGACTGGGGATCGAGTCCGGTCGTCGGCTCGTCGAGAAAAAGCAGTTGCGGATTTCCAACCAGCGCGCACGCAACGGCGAGACGCTGCTTTTGTCCACCAGACAGCGCACCGACGCGGGAGTAGCGCTTTTCACCCAACTCCACCTTGTCAATTACCTCTCCCACTTCAGTTGGGTCGCGATAGAAGCTCTGAAAAAGTGTCAAGGTTTCATCAACTGTGAGCTTCTCGGATAGCTGCGTGTCCTGGAGCTGGATTCCGAGTAGCTCGCGCAGCTCGCGGGCGTCCGACTCCCAGCGGCGGCCGAGTACCTCGACACTGCCCGAGTCGGCGGGGAGAAGGCCCTCACAGATCTCGATCGTGGTCGTCTTACCCGCGCCGTTGGGTCCGAGGAGTCCGAAACATTCTCCAGTCTCCACCTCGAGGTTCAGTCCGTCGACGGCGACGACATCGTCGTAGGCTTTTCTGAGACCCTGGACGCGAAGTGCGGGGTATGAACTGTCGAGTGCTGTCATAGCTAAGGACGCGGATTATGTCCGGCGGGCGGTCAGTGAGTCCTTCACCGGCTCTGAAACTTGTTCTAACCGCTTACCGTAAAATGATATAGCGTTGGCTAGAGACCGGGGTACTGTCTCTGCCAACGCTGGTTCCAAACCAGAGGGAGAAACTATGCAGTTCAAAGCCGTGTCGGTACTGAGCACTGCTTGCATTTTCGCATCGGCGTCCGGCGCGGGCGCGCAGGTTTACAACGAGCCGCAGATTCCGTCGCGCTTTTCGTTCGGCGGAGATATCGCGATCTCGCAGCCCAAGGGTGAGTTCGCGAACAACGTTCCAACCGGCTACGGGTTCGATGTGACGGGGATGTTTCGAATAGATCCGAAGGGCTGGTTCAACATCCGCGCTGACATCGGCGGCGTTCAGTACGGTCACGAGCGGCAGAGAATCCTGTTTCCAACGACAGGTCGGGTTGCGCTCAATCTCGACACTGACAATCGCATTGGCTTCGGTGGAATCGGTTTGCAGCTCCAGTTTCCCGACGGCGCGCTGCGGCCATATGCGAATGCGTCGATAGCAGCGATGGATTTCTGGACCGAGTCTTGTCTCTCCGGAACCGACAACTCGTTCGACACTCTCTGCAATCAGAATCACAGCGACTGGTCGCACGCCGGAATTTTCGGCGGAGGTCTGCTGATTCCGTTTGGGAAATCCCTCAGCTCTCTCAACCTCGGTGCCCGGTACCACTACGGCGCTCACGCAACCTACCTGAAGAAAGGCGACATCACCGACAATCCCGACGGAACGGTCACGCTGAATCTCCGCAACAGCAAGACGGATCTCGTCCTCTGGCAAGTCGGCGTCAACTTCATAATCCCTCGCCCGACGAGACGGTAACCAATGCTCGCGCTCCTCGCCGTTGTCGTATTCGCGCAATCGCACGTATCCCTGCAGATCGGGAAAGAAAAACAGGACAGCATCGAAAAGG
>DASWCI010000060.1:0-3488 GCA_036390195.1 Gemmatimonadaceae bacterium | reverse complement strand
AGCGGCTCGGAGATCTGCGACGTTATCTGAAAGGTGGTACCGACCTGTTCCCGACGGGAAAGTATCCGGTATTCAATGACTCCTACGGCGCAGCGAAGTGCCTGATAGTTCCGCTGAGCGAAAAGGCCGGGAACCCTAACTATTAGAATGTTGTAAGCGCCAACGCATGACGTGAGCTAAGTTGGAGTGCCACTCATTACGAGTGGCGCTCCGGAGGCTCGCCATGGGCCGCCTGCTACTCTGTAAGAGCAAAAGCTCCCGGCTTAGAAGCTGCAAAGCTCTCAGCTCCCCGCTTCGGTTTTGTGGATGCCAGTCGCGCAGCCGGGGTCTGTACGAGAAAGGAGTAGTTTAGCTATCCTTAGTACCGAACCCGATTGGCCACCCCACCCAGCCGGTCGCGCACAGAGGATTGGAATGACTCCCTCACTAGCCAGCAGAATCGCCGCGGCGCTTCTGGCCACGATTGCAGTGTCGGCGTGCGCCACTACGAATCCCGCAGCAACCCACAGCTCCGCAGCACCGGTCGCACCCCGACCGACAGAACCAGCGTACGTTGCACAAGCGCGAGCAGACAGCATCCGACATCCCTATACCGCCGCCGACGTCGAGTTCATGACCCACATGATCGGTCACCACGCGCAGGCCATCGTGATGTCGCGCTGGGCACCGACGCACGGCGCCAGCGCATCCGTGCTCACACTGGCATCGCGCATCATCAACGCGCAACAGGACGAGATCGCGACCATGCAGCGATGGCTGGCAGATCGACTTCAGCCGGTGCCAGACGCGATCCCCGGAATGAAGATGACCATGAACGGCATGGAACACGTGATGCTCATGCCTGGTATGCTCACCGACGAGCAGATGAAGCAGCTCGATGCGGCGAGAGGGCCGGAGTTCGACCGGTTGTTCCTCACCTACATGATCCAACACCACCGCGGTGCCGTCGAAATGGTGAAGGACCTTTTCGGATCTTACGGGGCAGGCCAGGATGAAACTGTCTTCAAGTTTGCATCCGACGTCAACGTCGATCAGACCACCGAGATCGCTCGCATGGAGAAGATGCTCGTCGCTCTTACCCTCGGCATTTCCACACAGTAATTCATGATGTCTTCCAACTCCCCGTTGTCACACTTCGTCATTCCAGAGGAACCAATCATGTCACCCGAGTATCACCCTGGCCGAACGGCGATCCAATCGATCACCGCCAAACTGTTATCGCTATCGCTCGCAGTCGGTCTCGTTTCCGTCGCAGCGTGCGCGCCGGCGATATCTACCGCGGTCAGCAGCAGCAACAACATGTCGCCGGGGGAGCCGATTCCTGATCCGCGAGTCGGACTCCGCGCTGGAAAATTCGACGCCGCAACGGCAGCCTGGAATCTGAGGTTGGTTTCGACGACGCAACCGACCGAAAAATTCGTGGGCGTCACCAACTCCGACCTCGCGTTCCTCGGTAACTACGCGATCCAGGGCAATTACAACGGTTATCAGGTTTGGGACATCTCGAATCCCGCTGCGCCGACGCTCAAGATCGGGTACCTATGCCCCGCGTCGCAGAGCGATGTCTCGGTTTACAGGAACCTGCTCTTCGTTTCCGGGGAAGGAAACAGCGGACGTCTCGACTGCGGGACGCAGGGTGTCAAGGACACCGTCAGCAAGGAACGCCTGCGCGGACTCCGCATCTTCGACATCAGCGACATCGCCAATCCGAAGTACATCGGCAACGTACAGACTTGCCGAGGCTCGCACACTCACACGGTGGTGGTCGATCCAAAGGATCCGGACAACGTTTACGTCTACATCTCCGGCTCTGCCGGCGTGCGCTCACCCAGTGAGCTTGCGGGTTGCGTAAGACAGACACCGGAGAAGGATCCGAACTCGGCGCTGTTCCGCATCGAAGTCATCAAGGTTCCGCTCGCTCATCCCGAGCAGGCGGCGATCGTGAGCTCGCCACGCATCTTCAACGACCTGACGGCGCCAGCGAGACACGGCGAGTCGCCGGGGGATGTCGCCGAGGCGAGAAGAACGGCGGCCGCCGCGCGTGCGAAAGGTGCGTACACTGCGGAAATCTTTGGCGCGGAACGAGTACTTCCGCCGCAATTCATCAACCCGATGCTGGATAGCATCGTCAAGGCCCGCGGCGGAACCGGCGCTCCGACGGCGGCTGACAGCGCGGCGCTTCGCACGGCTCTGCCGGGAATCATCGCGAAGATGATTGGTGAGCAAGCCGGGCCCGGCCCCCGTCCCGGACCGACGCAGTGTCACGACATTACTGCCTATCCCGCAATTGGATTGGCTGGTGGTGCGTGCGAGGGATACGGATTCCTGCTCGACATCCGCGACCCCGCGCACCCCGTTCGCATAGCTGCCGTATCCGATTCCAACTTCTCGTATTGGCACTCGGCTACGTTCAACAACTCCGGAACGAAGGTGCTCTTCTCGGATGAATGGGGAGGTGGCGGTCAGCCGAAATGCCGAGCAACCGACAGACGCGAGTGGGGTGCTGACGCAATCTTCACGCTAGTCAGCGCAAACGGCGCTCCGCTGCTAGTACGCGACGGAGCCGTTCTACCGGTGAACCCGGCGACTGAGAGTATGCGGTTCCAGGGCTATTACAAGCTTCCCGCTCCGCAGACGGCGCAGGAGAACTGCGTTGCCCACAACGGGTCGCTGATTCCAATTCCCGGACGCGACGTAATGGTGCAGGCGTGGTACCAGGGCGGCATTTCTGTCTTCGATTGGACCGATCCAAGACACCCCAGGGAAATCGCTTTCTTCGATCGCGGTCCGGTGGACTCGGCGAGGATGGCGATGGGTGGCTCGTGGTCCGCGTACTGGTACAACGGCAACATCGTGAGCTCGGAGATTGCGCGCGGTCTGGACATCTTCGAGCTGGTGCCGAGCCAATATCTCACTCAGAACGAGATCGACGCGGCGAAGACAGTGCACTTCGACTATTTCAATACTCAGGGTCAGGCACAGTTCGTGTGGCCGTCGAGCTTCGCGTTGGCGCGCGCGTACGCCGATCAGCTGGAGAGGTCGAAGGGACTGAGCGCAGCGAGATTGTCGGCGGTGCGACAGGCGCTTGCGAGCGCCGAGAGCGCATCGGGCGGTCAAAAGCGAGATGCGCTGACCGCTCTGGCGGCGCAGCTCGACACGGATGCACGCACGTCGAGTGATGCCGGCAAGGTACAGACGCTGGCCAAAGCTGTAAGAGATTTGGCCGCAGCAACTTCGTGAACCATTCAAGCGACGCCAATGAGGTGAGAAGAATCACCTCATTGGCGTTCGTTTCCCATCATTCGTAGAGGACTCAACTATGCGACGGATTTACTCTTTTCTGTTGCCAATCGCCGCTCTCGGCTCGCTCGCCTGCAGCACAAAGGCTCAAAACGAGTCGCGAGACACGACCAAAATGCGTGGCGAGTCCGCACGCGCAGTCCCGGGCGGGGGAATCTCTGTCGCGGGTTGGAAGGGACAAATCGATG
>DASWCI010000059.1:0-17551 GCA_036390195.1 Gemmatimonadaceae bacterium | reverse complement strand
CGCGGAGACATCGCGCCGCCGTGAGTCCCGCGACACCGGCGCCAACGATTACCACATCCGCGCTCGACCTACGTACTGGCGACATCGGATATTTGCGAAAAGCCCCTGCAACGCAACGCATTGCAGGGGCGAGGTTTCATGAGTCGGGGCGCCCGGATTTGAACCGGGGACCTCCTGCTCCCAAAGCAGGCGCGATACCGGGCTACGCTACGCCCCGAGCACGCCCAAGTTACTATATCCGGCCTGCGGCACGCAACGCGCTTAGCAGCGCGCGGAACGCGCGACTGCGGTGACTCAGTGCGGCGGTGTTTTCGATGCTCGATTCAGCGAAGGTGCCGCCAAGGTCCGGTGCCTCGAAGTACGGATCGTAACCGAATCCTCCGATACCGCGCGGATTCATGAGTACCCTGCCCTCGATTTCGCCGCGCCGAACCACTTCTCCCGTCGCATCCTTGAAGGCGGCGACTGCCACATAGCGGGCGGCGTCGGTAAAGCGAGCTCCCTGCTCTAGTCTTGCGTCTCGCATTTGTGCAACGAGCTTTGCGTTGTTCGCCGCATCCAGCGCCTTGCGCTCGAGATCTAGACCTGACCAACGCTTGCTGTGAACTCCTGGGTTCCCGCCGAGTGCGTCGACACACATTCCGGAATCGTCGGCAAATGTAGGCATCCCGCCGGAGCGGTCGAAGAAGTATCTGACTTTGGCGAGCGCGTTTTCCTCGAACGTCTCGAATTGCTCGAGCGCATCCTCCAGCTCACTCTCGGCAATCCTAGCAGTCGACAGATCCAGAATGTCGAGTCCATATTGCGCAAAAATTTGCCGCAACTCGAGCAACTTGCCGCCACTCCGAGTTGCCAGCAGAAAACGCCGTGGGCTCACTCCGATAGAGCTTTTGTTTGAGCCGCGTCGAGAGAGTGAATACCAGCGATCGCCAGCTCGAGAAGCTGATCGAGCTGCCCGCGATCAAATGTGCCGTGCTCGCCGGTTCCCTGGACTTCCACAAATTTCCCTTCACTGCTCATGACGACATTCATATCGACTTCTGCTTTTACGTCTTCCTCGTAATCCAGGTCGAGTCGCGCGTCTCCATCGATAACGCCAACGCTCACCGCGGCCACGCGTCGCCTGACCGGCGTTGCCGCGAGCATTCCGTTGGACACCATCCAGTCGAACGCGTCCACGATGGCAACCGCAGCCCCCGTGATCGCGGCCGTGCGAGTGCCTCCGTCGGCGACAAGTACGTCACAATCGAGTTTAATCGTGAACTCGCCAAACCTGAAGTCATCGAGCATGGCGCGCACGCTGCGCCCGATCAGTCGCTGGATTTCCTGGGTTCGGCCTCCCAGCTGTGCACGCTCCCGTGCCGTGCGTGTGCGAGTCGCGCGCGGAAGCATCGCATATTCAGCGGTGAGCCATCCTTCGCCACGCCCCCGCCTCCAAGCCGGAACGCCCTCTTCGACAGACGCCGTGCACAAAACGCGTGTCGCACCGAATGATATGACGCACGAACCCTCCGCATAGGGAGCAATTCCGCGCTCGATCGTGATAGGCCGCAGCTCGGACGCACTTCGTCCGACGCGTTTTGATTTACCGGTTTTCACTGAGTCTTTGAATGATGGAGGTCGTCGAGTGTCCGGGAGTAAGTGGGACGACCACCACCCGACCTCCCCACCCTTTCACTTCACTCGCCCCAATGATGGTGTCTTCTGAGTAATCTCCCCCTTTGACGATCACATCTGGCTTGAGATGCCTGACCAGGTTGAGCGGTGTGTCTTCCGGAAAAATCACCACCAGATCGACGCACTCCAGTGCCGCGAGCACGTAAGCCCGCTCGGCGTCGGTACGAACTGGACGCGCCGGCCCCTTGATGCGTCGCACCGAATCGTCGCTATTGATCCCGACGATTAGTGCATCTGCGCTTTCGCGCGCAACCGTAAGAATGTCGATGTGGCCTGGGTGAAGCAGGTCGAACACACCATTGGTAAACGCGATCCGACCTTTTTTATCCTTTCTCCACCGCTCGGCTTCTGGGAGTGTCGCAATCTTCGTCGCTGGATTTCGAGGCTTCAGAGTCTGCTCAGCGCCGAAGGGTGGAAATGAATCACGTACTCCTTCTGCAATGGAAGCTTTATCACCTCGTCGTAATCGCTCGAGATGGTGATGATCGTTGGAGTGCGATCGATCGTGATCAGCTCTGCGCCAGGCGGCAGCTGGAGGCTGTCAGCGAGTGACGACAGACGTTTGGTGATCTGGTCGTCCGTCTTGGTTGTTGCAAATCTCGCTTCCTGGCCCATCGCATCCTTGAACTGGTAGAACCGGAAATACGCCTCACCAAAATCCACGGCGAAGTAGGCGGCCACGGCGAGAACCAACAGAACGATGAGGCAACCGAGTCTGCTCTCTCCCCGGCGACTCACCACTGAGATTGGGCTCCCTCGATCACGTCGTTCACGATTCGGTCGATTGCCTGCTTTCTCCCAGTTGCCTCACCACGCTCTTCATATTGGCCCTCGGCAAGGAGGCCTTTCCGCTGCCAAAGGGTCTTGCCGGTTACTTGATCGATCATTTCGATGTCGACGACGAGCTGCAAGAGCCGCTTCGCAGTTGTTGCCTGCTTGTTGTTGGCAGTGTATCCGATTGGAATGTCCACTTCGTAGCGCTGGATTGTGCCGCGTACGATTGCATTCGCTTTGGCTTCTGAGGCGTCGCGGAGACCGAGCCGATCGTGGAGGCGGCTCCTTAGAGCGTCCGTCAGCTCGCGTGGCAGCTCCGGTGTTGCTGTCTGGTTCTCGAAAGGAACGATTGCAACCGTCCTTATGTGAGAGGGCAGCCCGCCACCCGTAAAGCCGTACGGGATGCAGGCGGTCAGCGCGACCAGGGCAAGACTATAAGCTCCAAATCGAAGCATCGAAAGATCCAGGTTGGTCCCGTAAGACTGTCAGCTCTAGCCTACGCCTCGCAGCTGGCGCCCGGTATGTCAAAACTCCGAGCGGGCCACGCGTGATACTCTCGGTGATTTTTCCGCCAGAGATGTGCTCGAGCGCGACAAGGGTAGCTCCACGAATCGTGACTCTCCACTGCACCGGATGGCCCACGTCGGCGCGGAGCAGATCGCCGTCGATGCGAACTACAGTGTCCGGTAGCGCCGGTATGGCGAGTCGACCGAGTGCGGCCCACATCATCGGCGTCGGCGGAATGTACCTGCGCGCCAGATCGGCGTGCGGGGATCGGAGGGAATCTCCGATCAGCACCGCCGCGCCCGCGCCGAGTCCCCCGCCAAGGAAAAAGTCCAGCCGCGCGCTGTCCGGCGCGGCGGTCCGCACGGCACCATCACCGCGCGCAGCGATTTCTCCTTCCTCGTAGTCCCACTTGAACACAATCTGGCGGTGCCCTGTCGGCAATGAGAGTGACGGGAGCGATCGGTCCGGCGCCAAAACACCCTTGAGAGGCGCAGCCGCCGGCGCGCATGCGAGAGCGCCAACGACGAGAAGAGCGAGGCATCTCATTTAGGATCCACGCGGGTGATCAAATCTCCCTGGACGAGTTTGTCCAATACGTCGAAGCCGCCAATCACTTTGCCAAAAACAGTGTAGTGCCCGTCGAGATGTGGCTGCGGTGAGTGAGTTATGAAATACTGGCTTCCGCCGGTGTCGCGCCCGGAGAGCGCCATGCCCATGGCTCCGCGCTCGTAGCGGTGGCGATTCATCTCGTCTCGTATCGCGTAGCCGGGCCCACCATTACCGTCATCTCTGGGATCTCCGTCCTGGGCGACAAAGTTTGGCACAACTCGGTGAAAGCGCGTGTTGCGATAGTATCCAGACCGCGCGAGGTTGAGAAAGTTCCATACCGTGATGGGCGCATCGGGGCCGAATAGCTCGAGGCGGATGGGCCCCCGCACCGTGTGGATGGTCGCGTTGAGCACCCTCCCGTTGTAGCCGGGCATCACGATCTCGCGTACTACTCCCTCGTACCAGGCGAGCGCTCGCGGAGCGGGCGCAACGTTGCCCCACTTTGACCACACCGGAATTGCATTTCCAGCGGCGCGCTCGAGCGGGTCCGCCGGGATCGGTGTCCGCGCGAGTTGAGCAAGCCACGTGGCGTTAAGAGCGTTGCTGTCCCTCTTCCACAGCGCAACCACGTATTGTATCGCCGCCAGCCGCGCGTCGTTGGCAGAATCACGAGCCGCCTGACTATAACTAGCGAGCACCGCGGCGAGATCCGTAACCGACGGGCGATCTGCGAGCGCGCCGATTACCGTCGCGCGCACATAGAAATCGGGATCGCGTAACCCAATCGCGAAGAGAGAGTGAACGCTATCTTCGAGAGGCATCGATCGCGCGGGAGCCAGTGCTGCGTAAGCAGCTTCGCGTACTCTCGGATCGGGATCGCGCGTCAGCGGCGCCGCGCGCGAAATCGCAAACGGTCGATCGATTGTGTCACCAGCTGCCGATGCAGCCGCGGCCCTTTGTCGCCAGTCGGAGCTGGTCGTCCATTGGCGTAACCCAGGCGGACGCAACCCTGCTCGCGCGGCAGATGCCAACAGCGACGAACGGTAGGCAAGCGAAGTGTCGGCCGACCAAAGCGACGCAAACGCAGCGCTATCCGTCGAAAGCGCGCTTCCAAAGCTTTGTGCCGCCGCGATTCGCACATTTGGGTCGGCGTCATGCGCGGCGTAAATGAGCGCGGCCTTCGCCTGCGGACCGTAGGTTCCTAGCGATCGGACAGCATTGATGCGAACATGGGGATGGACATCACCGACGAGACGCGACAAGACTTCAAATGCTTTCGGACCGAGCGAATCGCCGGCGGCCGATTTGGCGAGTCCGCGCGCGATCTCGGCACGAGTGCGTTGATTGGCTGCGAGCGTGTCGGCGTAGGGTGCGAACACCTCCGCAACTCGATCCGGAGTCATCGGTCGGGCGCGCAGCGCCGCCGCTGCCTCGAGATCAATAAGATCGCGTACTCCACCGGGCGCGCGAGTGCGCGCAATCGCGTAAGACGCAGCCCAGACTACGGACGGATGATTCGCTCGGAGGTATGGCTTTATCTCAGTGAGCGGAACCGGACGCAGCTTGGCCGCGGCGAGCAGCAACTGAATCGCAGCGCCGTATTCGTGGTCGGTTTTCAATGCCGCAGAGATGGCGGGACGTGCCGGCGCTCCGATCTCTCCCAGCGCCCACGCGGCTTCGCGGGCTACTTCGCGATCGAGTGCGAGCGCGGCCGTGAGGTCGCTGATCGAAGCCGTATCGCGCAACAAACCGAGGGCGTAGGCGGCGTTAGCGGCAACAATGGTGTCGTGGTCCCTGAGCAAGACGCGAAGCTGCGGCAGACGGGCCGCTCCTCGCTCCTGGCCAACCTGCCCGATTGCCAGAGTCGCCGCGGCACGAAGCGGACGCCAGCTGGCTGCGAGAGCGCGATCCACCAGCGCCGTGTCGAGCTGACGTGTGTCAGTCATTGCGAGAAGGCGTCCGTAGAGGTTTACCTCTCGCGAACCGACGTCGCTCGGCAGCCTTTGCCCTCCAGCGCTTACTGAAATTCCCACCAGCAGCGCTCCACTCAGCAAATAATTACGATGCAGCATCCCTGAGCACCTTGCGAAGAAACTCCGGCAACGTAGTAAGTCGAGAGTCGCGCGTCAGGGAAGCCAGCTTGGTCGAAGCGGTTACAAATCGCTCGCCGGTTACCGCATTGCTTATCAGGTAATCGAACGTGATCGTGCGCGATCTCACGTCGCTGACCGTGGTCGTCACGCGAATGAGATTGTCGTAGCGCGCCGCGGAGTGGAAACGAAGGCTTGCCTCAACGACAGCCAGCGTGACGTTTTGCCGTTCCAGCTCGGCGTAAGGAGTGCCAAGCGCGCGAATGAATTCAGTGCGCCCGATCTCGCACCAGATCAAATAGTTGGCGTGATACACGACCTGCATCTGGTCGGTCTCGGCGTAGCGAACCCGAAACTCGATGCTGTGAGCCGTACCGCGGTCGGATGGGGATATCATCTCAAAGGGAGAGGCGAAAATGCCCCGCTGTCGATGCTTTGTAAAGGCTGTTACGTCCCGCTAACTTGAGCCGTGCTCAACGCGCCCTGCTACATCGTTTCGGACGCGCATCTCGGCGTCGCCAGTGCGCAGATCGAGCGATCTTTCGTGTCGTTTCTGCGCGGACTGGCGGGAGAGGCGAGATCGCTGATCATCAATGGCGATCTCTTTGATTTCTGGTTCGAGTGGAAGACAGTGATTCCACGCCGCAGCTTTCGAGCTCTGGCAGCCCTTGCGGAGCTCAGCGATGTCGGAGTTGAGATTCTTTGGGTCGCAGGCAACCATGACTGCTGGGGCGGCGAGATACTGCGCGACGACGTGGGGGTCAGCTACGTCGTTGGTGCGTGGGAAGGAACGGTTGCCGAATGGCATGTCCGAATCGAGCACGGCGATGGTTTGCGCGAGCGGGAGGATCGAGGCTATCGAATGATTCGGCCCATCATGCGCAATCGTCTCGCGATCAAAGCGTTCCGCATGCTCCATCCCGACTGGGCGAGCAAACTCGCGCAAGGTAGCTCCAACGCGAGCAGAACCTACCGCGCCAAGGATGAGGGACGCGGGCTCCGCAGCTACGCGCGGCAACAACTGGAGAGCGCGAAAGATCTGGACCTCCTCGTCTACGGACACTCGCACGTTCCCGCACTCGAGCGTATGCCGAGCGGCGGTGTTTTCGCGAACGCAGGATCCTGGCTCGACGCGCCTACGTTTCTCAGATTGACCGACGAAGCGATAGAGCTGCGACAGTGGAACGGATCAGCCGAGAGTACGTGTCTCAACTCGATCAATCGGTGATCCGAGGAAACGCTGGCCGAGGGAGAGAAAAGTATCCGGCGCATCGGAGGCGATGAAGCGATAGCGTGCGCCGTTCGGCGTATCGTTGGCCATGCCCCTCGTGCGCAAGACGTCCGCCGTTTCACGGGCAGTTTCATGCGCGCTGTCGATCAATCTGACATCTCGGCCCATCACGTTTCCGATTACGCCTTTCATGAGCGGGTAATGTGTGCAACCGAGAACGACTGTGTCGACTTGTGCTGAAACGAGGGGGGCGAGATAGTTGCGAGCAATTGCGCGGGTTGGTTCGCTTTCGACCCAGCCTTCCTCGACTAGCGGGACAAACAGTGCGCAAGCCTGAGCGGTGACCTCCACATCGGGCAGAATTTTCCTGATCTCCTTTTCGTAGGCCCGTGATTTGATGGTCCCGGCTGTTCCAATCACACCAACACGTTTCGTTTTCGTCGCAGCGGCAGCGGCCCGAGCACCGGGCTGGATTACGCCGATGATGGGAATGTCGAATTCCCGGCGCAGCGCTGGAAGCGCATGAGCAGTTGCGGTATTGCACGCAACCACGAGCGCCTTGACACCTTCGCCCCTGAGATAAGACGTAATTTCCCGGCTGTATCTCAGGACCGTGTCCGGACTCTTTGGTCCGTAGGGCACACGCGCAGTATCACCGAAGTAAATGATGCTCTCATTAGGCAGCTGGCTAATCATCTCGGCGACGACGGTGAGGCCGCCCATACCCGAATCGAAAACGCCGATTGGCGCGGCGTTATTCACCTGAATCTGAGGGATGCGTAGACGCCGGGAGATCGCGGAGCAGCAACGACTCCAATATTCGCCTTGAAATCCCAAAGATTCGCGGCGACGTACGCATCAGCGCCGGAAAAGAGATGGTTGAAAACGATCGCGGCGATCCAATCCTCATAGTGCGTCCGTCGCGCCTTGATTCGGTCAGCAGTAAAGCGACTGGCGATGTAGGTGTCGGGAACAGCCAACCCGGTTTTTGGATCGATTGTGGCGAGGCCCGTGTTCGGGTCGACCTTGTACGTGGCAACGACACTATCCCTCGGAAGTCCCTTTGCTTCGGCGAGATCGAGGGCTGCCTTGCGCGCCATTCCAATCGAGCCGATCTCGATCACAGCGAAAAGCATCGCAGCTCGATCGCGACCGAAGACGGTCTGTGCGTAACCGGGAATGAGCAGCGAAGTGAGGAAAGCACGGCGCGGACTCAGCGGCGGCTTCCGCGTGGTATCAGGCACCGCGGGCTGTGAGGTTTGCGATTTGGAGGTCGCGATGCCGACGCGCGCACTGTCGACCTGCTGCGCGTTAGCGGACTGGGGACAAAAGGGTGCAAGGCAGAGGAGAGTTGCTACTAGAGAGGTGGCGGGAGAGTGTGGGAATCGAACCCACCCGACCCTACGAGGTAAGGTCACAGTGATTTTGAAGATCACGGAAGCCACCAGGCTCCATCCACCCCCACGAGTCTCAATGAACTTCGATCGCAACTTCTCCCCGTTCGATGACCTCGCCGATGACCACGGATCCGGCAACGCGTGAAAGATAGTCAGCGGACTTGGACGGCTTGATGCAAAGCAGCAAACCGCCGGAGGTCTGCGGATCGTAGAGAATTGCGCGTTCTTCGTCGCTTCCTTTACGCCAATGCACCAAATCGCGCAGGTATTCCGCATTCCTCTTGGACCCATCGGTGATGTAGCCGGCTCTAACGGCTTCGCGGACTCCGGGCAGAATTGGAATAACCCCGACGTCGATGAGCAGAGTGACTTTGCTGGCCCGCGCAATGTGTGAAGCGTGACCGAGTAAACCAAAGCCGGTGATGTCGGTGGCGCAACGCGATTTCGCCGCCAACGCAGCTCTGCTCGCCGTACCGTTCAGCGTCTTCATCCACTCGAGCATCGTGCGCTGGACGTCGTGCGCAAGTTGTCCGCGTTTGCCGGCGGTTGCGAGGATACCGTTGCCAAGGGGCTTGGTAAGAATCAGCTGGTCTCCAGGCTGCGCGCCGGCATTGGTGAGAAGAAAGTTGGGATGCGCTTTGCCTGTGACGGCGAGACCATACTTAAGCTCGGTGTCTATCACGGTATGTCCGCCGACAATGAGCGCATCGGCCTCGTGGACTTTTTCCTGACCTCCCGCAAGGACTCCGCTCAGAACTTCCAGCGGTAAATCGTTCGTCGGAAAGGCGACGATATTGAGCGCAGTGATAGGTTGACCGCCCATCGCATATACATCGGAGAGCGCATTCGCGGCTGCGACCTGCCCGAAGTCGAAAGGATCGTCGACGATCGGCGCAAAAAAATCCACTGTCTGCACTAGCGCGAGATCGTCGGACAGGCGATAGACCCCGGCGTCGTCGAAAGTTTCGCTGCCGACAAGCAGCCGTGGATCTGATTTCACAGGAAGCGCGGCCAGCGCGCGAGACAGGTCACCCGGACCCATTTTGGACGCTCAACCAGCGCAGCGCGCGAACGCAGTGAGCCTGAACAACTCCTCGCGCGTTTTGGAGGTACTCACCTGCTTCTCATGTCAGTTACTTCGAGGCAATGACGGCAATCGCATCGATCTCCACCAGCGCGCCGCGCGGCAGACCGCGCACCTGCACCGTAGATCGTGCGGGCCGGGCGTCGCCAAGCCACTTCCCGTAGATCTCGTTTACCGTCGGAAAGTGCGCCAGATCGTGGAGATAAACCGTCGTCTTCACCACATCCGACCAGGAAGCGCCCGCGGCCCGCAAAACTTCCTGAAGGTTTTCCATCACGCGGTCCGTTTGCTCCACGATTCCCCCATCGACGATTTTGCCAGCGACCGGATCGAGCGGAATTTGCCCGGCAGTGTAAAGGAAACCGTTGGCAATGATCCCTTGCGAGTAGGGCCCGATAGCGGAAGGAGCTTTGTCGGTACTGATCTGCTTTAGTGGCATTCAATACTCCCGGCGGTGCCTGTGACAAACGGGCAGAGTGAGCGTGAAGCGCGAATGTTACACACTAGGCAGCTTCGAAGGCCAGACCAAAAAGGCGCTGTGCGTTCTCAGTAGTCGTGCGCGCAAGCTCGAGAGGATCTTCGCCACGAACACTCGCGACTTTCGAGAGGGTGTGCGGCACCCAGGCTGGCTCGTTCCGTTTGCCTCGAAACGGAACCGGAGCGAGATAGGGGGAGTCGGACTCGACGAGCAAGCGATCCTGCGGCACCAGGCGAAGCAACGCGTCGTCCGTCCATTTCCTGAATGTCACTATTCCGCTGAACGACACATACCATCCCGCCCCGAGCGCGACTTCGGCGAGATTATGCGAGCCTGTGTAGCAGTGCAGCACGCCGGTGACTCCAGCCGTTCGGGCATCTTGAATGATCGACCGCGTGTCGTCTTCTGCCTCTCTCGTATGTACGACGACAGGTTTGCCAATCTCGGCGGCGAGTGCGACTTGTGCCGAGAATGCTCCGCGCTGCGCTTTGCGCGGAGAGTTGTCGTAGTGATAATCGAGACCGCATTCGCCGACTGCTACAGCAGAATCTCTGATGAGCTCGCGCAACTTCGGGATGTCGCGGGCCACCTCAAAGCTGGCGGCGTCATGCGGGTGAATTCCGGCGGTGGCGAAGACGAAACCGGGATTCTCCTGCGCGCACCGAGCCGCTACCGATGCAGTAGCGAGCGACTCTCCGATGCAGACGATCGCGATCGCGCCCGCATCGCGGGCGCGGGAGATTACCGCGTCGCGGTCGCTGGCGAACGCCGCGTCCGCGAGGTGGGCGTGACTGTCGACGAAGATTGACGTGCGCCCGTCTTGCGGGGCCATTTGCGTTCGATCCAGATGAGTACCGGCGCTGCTACATAGATAGAGCTGAAAGTACCGGTGACGATTCCGAACGCCATCACCCACGCGAACGGCCGAATGACCTCACCCGCAAAAAAGAGAAGCGCCATCGTCGCTGCGAAGGCCGTGGCATGGGTCAAGACCGAGCGCGGGAGCGTCTCATTGATAGAGCGGTTGAGCGTCTCGTAGAGGGTCTCTTTCCTCCCCTTCCGCAGGTTCTCACGCACGCGATCGAAGATGATGATCGTGTCGTTCAGAGAATAACCGAGCACGGTGAGCAGGCCCGCCACAACGGTGAGCGAGATCTCGAGGTGCATCAACTTCAGGAACGCGATCGTCGTGAAGACGTCGTGGCTCGTTGCTATAACTGCAGCCGTGGCGAATCGCCACTCGAAGCGAATCGAGAGGTAGACGAGTGTAATCAGGAACGAGAGAAGTATCGCGACGATCGCGCCCCGCTTTAGCTCCTGTCCCACGCGCGGGCCGACGGCTTCCGTGCGCCCCGCCTTAAAGCTGTTTTCGCCGAATTTCTTTTTCAGGACTGCTTCGATCGTGACGGCGATGTTTTCCGCACCCTTGGCTTGCGCTGCTACTTGCGAAGGGTTCTGCGCGCGTACTGTGAAATCCCTGTTCGATCCGAACTGCTGGATCTCGGCGCCATGAATTCCGGCATCGTCCAGCGCCGAGCGGATCTCACCTACATCGGGCGGCTGCGTGAACTCGAGCTGCATCAGCGTTCCGCCGGTGAACTCGATGCTGTAGTTGGGCGGCTTGATAGCCAGCGATCCGAGTCCGAGCAGAATGAAGGCGACGGTGATCCCTGCCATCACCTTCCACCAGCGGATGAAATCGTAGTTGGTGTCGTGAAGAATTCGAAGCATCAGATACTCAGTGCCTGCTGGGCTTCGCGGGAGCGATTGAGCCACAGCATGTAGAAAGTGCGAACCACAAAAATCGCGGAAATCATCGATGCGGCGATACCCGCAAGGAGTGTCACTGCGAACCCTCGAACAGGTCCTGTGCCGTACTGATAAAGCACGGCTGCAGTGAGCGCGGTCGACACGTTAGAGTCGACGATTGCGCTCATCGCGTGGCGGAACCCTTCGTCAATGGCGGTTCGAACTGTCTTGCCGTGCGCGAGCTCTTCTCTAATTCGTTCGAAGATCAGGACATTGGCGTCGACTGCTATGCCGATCGAGAGCACAAAGCCCGCCAGACCAGGCAGCGTCAGCACGGCGCTGAACCAGGCGAGCGCGGCCAGCGTGTAGAGGAGGTAGAGCGCCAGAGCCGCCACCGCTAGCGCGCCAGAGAAGCGGTAGTAGCCTAGCATGATCACTACGACCAGGGCAACTGCGATGATGCCGGCGGTGATGCCCTTGTGAATCGAGTCTTTGCCGAGACTGGCTCCGATCTGCGTCACGTCCGCAATCTTTAGCGGAACCGGAAGAGACCCGGCCCTGAGCACCAACGCGAGGTCCTGTGCCGCCTGCAGATCCTTGCCGCCCATCGTAATCTGACCATTCGCTCCAATCGCACTCTGGATGATTGGCGGGCGCCCCATGACGCGCTGGTCGAGCACGATCGCCATGTAATCCTTGATGTGGCGCGACGTCTCGGTACGAAACCGCCGCGCGCCTTCGTTGTTCATGGTGAACTGGACGAGATTCCCTTCCGTCGGCGATGTGTTGGGCTTGGCGTCGGTGAGAAACTCGCCGGTAATGATCGGCTTTGCATCAAGGACGTACAGTGGCCTATAGATGGTCCCGCCGTACGAAAGAGTGTCACTACTCCAGCGGATTACCTTGGCTGGCGGCAGCGCCGCCTGCACCTCGGGCATCGACAGATACTGCGTAACGAGCCCGACATCACTCTGGGCGACGTAGTACTCGCCCGGCATCTGACCAGGTCGAACGAGTTTGGAGAATGCGCCCGGTCCGCCGGCGGTTCCTGCCGCGGCGTTGGTGGTATCAGTCTTGGACGTGTCGGCTTTCTTGGACGTATCGGCGGTGAAGAGAGATTGCAGACCGGCGGTGGTCGTGTCTTTCTTCCCACCGGTGGTCGGAGCGTTAGCTGCCACCTTGGTATTCTTCAGCAGAGCGTCGAGCCGCGGCAACGCTTTCTCGAGCGCCTGGGTCTTGTCAGTTATCTGGAATTCCAGGAAGGCGGATTTCTGGACGACGTCCTGCGCTCGCCGCGGATCGTCGATACCCGGCAACTCCACGATGATGCGATCGTTGCCCGCTTTCTGGACGACGGGCTCCGAGACACCAAACTCGTCGATGCGGTTACGCACCACCTTGAGCGCGTTGTCGATCGCTTTGCTCTTGTCAGCAACATGACCCTTTGACTCATCGACCTCTAGCGCCAGGTGCATTCCACCCTGAAGATCGAGACCACGCTTGAGCGGAACGCGTCGGACAGTGTCGTAGACGAACTCGCCGTTGCGCTTGACGCGCTCGACTACCGTACGCGGAAAGAGCGCCCAGACTGATGCTGCGATCAGACCCAGAATGATGCCAACGCGCCACTTGAGATTCATGCTGCGGAATCAGGAGAAAGATGCACTTCTCGATTAGCCGTTAAGGTTACCGGGGAGGTTGAGGAGAGTCAACGCGCTTCTGGCCTCGCGCTCATCGTGCGCGAGTTGCTTCGAAAGCTGTTCCGCTGACGCGAATTTTCGCGTCTCGCGAAGTCTCGCCGCGAAATCGACCCGAACGTGTGCGTCGTAGAAATCGGCGCGCGTGTCGAACAAGTGAACCTCGAGCGAAGTCGTCAAATCTCCAAACGTCGGCCGCGGCCCGAGATTCATCATCCCACCAACCGGGCCGGCCGGCGTTTGAACCCTCACCGCATATACACCTTCCGGGGGCAGAAGCTTCCGCAGCGGCGGCGGTCCAAGGTTCAAAGTCGGGAAGCCGATCGTGCGCCCGCGTTGCGATCCCGGGATCACCCGACCGCTGACCGAGTAAAGGCGCCCCAAGCCTTCCGCTGCGCGGTCGAGGTCACCGCCTGCAATCGCGCGGCGGATCGAAGTCGAAGAGACTGCATGTCCGTCGGGTGTGGAGACCGGCTCCACGACATCGACACGGAAGCCATCTCGCGCGCCTAGAGTACGCAACACGTTGACATTTCCTGCGCGCTGCCGCCCGAACCCGTGATCATAGCCGATGAGTAGCTCCCGCATGCGGAAGCAACGCCTCAGAACCAGCTCGACAAAAGCCTCGGCCGAGTATGCGGCGAGATCGGGCGTAAACGGCAGCACTGCCATGTAATCGATCCCGGTCTCCGCCAGGACCTCGAGTTTCTCGTCATGAGTCGTGAGCAACGGCGGGGCGGCGACCGGATTGACGATCTCGAGCGGATGTGGATCGAACGTAACGAGGACACTCGGGATTTTGAGTGTGCGGGAACGCGCCACAAGTCGCTGCACGACGTCGCGGTGGCCACGATGCACGCCGTCGAAGGTGCCGACGGTAATAACGGTGTCGGTCACGTATGGTGGCAGTCCCGATTCTTCCGACACCTGTAGTCGTCTAGGCATCCGGTACGACGCGCAGGGTGCGCACTCGCGATGGCTTGTCTGCAATCGTCTCGAGAGGAGCGGCATCTCGAACGTCGAATGGCCCAACGCGCGTGCGGCGGAGAGCTTCCAGGTGAGCAGCTGAACCGGCGATGCGTCCAAGATCGCGAGCAAGAGCCCGAATGTAGGTGCCACCGCTGCAGGTAATGATTGCCGAAAGCGAGTCGCTAGTGAGATTTCTCAGCTCCCAACCGTGAACGGTGACGTTTACAGCGGTGAGCTGCAGCGGTTTTCCCCGGCGCGCGGCGTCGTATGCCCGGGTTCCATCGACGCTCTTCGCGGAGTAAGCGGGCGGTACCTGAGAGATCACACCCGTCAGCGACTTCACTGCCGATCTGATCTCGCTCTCCGCTGTCGGCGGCGCCATGCGGATGACCGTTCCAGTCGCGTCGTCAGTGTCCGTCTCCGATCCTAATTTGATGGTCGCTTCGTACACCTTGGGCTCCGTTTCAATGAACGTCGCCAGGCGAGTGGCGCGGCCGACAAGGAGGACTAGAAGCCCGGTGGCGAATGGATCGAGCGTACCGAGATGACCGATGCTGCGTTCACCGAAGGCGCGGCGGACATGCTGAACGACATCGTGCGACGTCATCCCCGCGGGCTTATCTACGAGCAGCAACCCTTGAACGGGTGCCGACGACGCGGCAGAATGGTCAGTCGTCTTCCCGTCCACGGGTAGCGGCTGGATCTCGCTTCTTCACATCAGCAAGGAGCGATTCGATACGTGCGGCTCGAGCTATCGTGTCGTCCTCCTTGAATTGAATCTCGGGGGCGACTCGCAACCGGAGCTGTCGCGCAACGCGCGACCGCAGATGCGACGCAACACTGTCGAGGCCATCGAAAGTGGCCTGCTTCTCGGTATCGCTGCCGAGCACGCTTACGTACACCCGGGCATGCCTGAGATCGGGACTGACTTCGGCTCCTGTTACTGTGACGAAGCCAACGATGCGCGGGTCTTTGGCCGATTCGGTGAGGAAAGTGGCAACCTCGACGCGGACCGCTTCGGCGACGCGGTCCGCTCGACGCGTGTTACGCAGATGCGCCCGCGGCTGAAGTGAGAGTTCGAGCTACCTGCTCCTTCCTGTAACACTCGAGAACATCGCCGACCTTGATGTCGTTGAAGTTCTCCACCCCGATACCGCACTCGAATCCTTCGCGAACTTCCTTCACATCGTCCTTGAAGCGGCGAAGCGAAGCGATGTTTCCGTCGTAGACTTCGACGCCATCGCGAATCACGCGGACGCGGCCTTGCCGGTTGATCACCCCGCTGCGCACCGAGCACCCAGCGATCACGCCCATGCGCGGGACCTTGAATAGCTCGCGCACCTCGGCCTCGCCCAGCACGACTTCCTTTTCCTCCGGGCGGAGCATACCCTCGAGCGCGGCCCGAACATCTTCGACTGCTTCGTAGATGATCTTGTACAGTTTGATCTCTACGCCTTCGCGCTCGGCGGCGGCTCGGGCGTTGTTGTCAGGTCGGACATGGAAGCCGACAATGATCGCGCCGGAAGCGCGGGCGAGCAGAATATCGCTTTCCGTAATTGCGCCCACTCCGCGGTGAATGACGTCGACCGATACCTCTTCCTGTGAGAGCTGCCCAAGGGCGTCCGCCAGCGCTTCTGCTGGACCGCCCTGGTCGGCCTTGATCACGATGCGGAGAGTCCGCTTCTGGCCGGGAGCTGTCTGAGACATGAAGTCTTCGAGCGAAACCACGCCTTTCGCGGTGCGTCGGCTCTTCGCTTCACGATCGAGACGCTGGCGACGTTGCGCTATCTCGCGCGACTCCATCGCATCTTCCACGACGACGAACTGGTCGCCAGCCATTGGCACGCCGCCGATTCCGAGAATCTGAGCCGGTATGGCGGGGCCAGCGTCCTTGATGTTGCGACCACGCTCGTCCAACAGGGCTCGTACCCGGCCCGAGTACATGCCGCAGATAAAGTCGTCGCCAACGTGAAGCGTTCCGTTGTTAACTAGAATGGTCGCTATCGCGCCCTTCCCGGGATCGAGCTGTGCTTCGATCACTGCGCCGGCGGCGCTCCTGTTTGGATTCGCCTTCAGATCAAGAATCTCTGCCTGCAGCAGAATCTGGTCGAGCAGAGCGTCGATGTTGGTTCCCTTCTTGGCAGACACTTCAGTAGACAGAACGGTACCGCCAAATTCCTCCAATACGACACCGTGCTGAAGGAGATCCTGCTTTACCTTCATCGGGTTCGCTCCAGGCAGGTCGATCTTATTGATCGCGACGATCATCGGCACGCCGGCGTTTTTCGCGTGCGAGATGGCTTCTACAGTCTGCGGCATCACCTGATCGTCAGCCGCGACAACCAGAACCACGATGTCAGTTACCTGGGCGCCGCGCGCACGCATCGCCGTAAAAGCCTCGTGGCCAGGCGTGTCGAGAAAGGTGATGCTCTTGCCGCCGGGCAGGGACACATGATACGCACCGATGTGCTGAGTGATGCCACCGGATTCACCCGCCACAACGTTCGATTTGCGAATGTAATCTAGCAAGGAAGTTTTGCCGTGATCGACGTGACCCATGATGGTCACGACCGGTGGCCGAGGCTGAAGCTGTTCCGCCGTGTCTTCGGCAACCGTGGTGTTCAGATCCGCTGCGTACTCTTGCTCTTTGACCGCCTGGAATCCGAACTCGCCCGCGATCAGCTCGATCTGATCGAAATCAAGCCGCTGGTTGATGGTGACCATCAGCCCGAGGTTCTTGAAAGCGAAACCGACGATCTGTACTGCAGGCACCTTGAGGATTTGCGCGAGCTCGCTCACGGTGATGAACTCGTTCACATGTACGGTTTTCTTCTCGCGGTCGGCCTCGGCCTGTCGCTGCGCGGCGAGCTCCTCACGATAACTGCCATCCTCGGCGCGACGCGCTCCGCCCCGGCGAATCGGGCCGCGCATCGACGCCATCGTCTTTCCGATGTTAGCCGATACCGCTTCCTGATCGACTCCTCGCTTTCCTTTTTTCCCGCGGCGGCCGCCGCGATCTTCGCCTCTGCCGGTCGCGCGGTCTTCGCGGCGGGTCGGTGCGGTGCTTGCGCCCGGGGCAGCTGAAGCAACGGGGCGGGGCGGTGTATATGGTGCACCGGTCGCAACAGGCCGCGGGCGCGGAGCGCCCGGTACAACCGGTTGCGGGCGCTGACGCTCCCGACCATCCGCTCGTTCCGAGGCCAGTGGTGCACTCGGAGCCGCAGGCGTGAGTGGCGCGGGTCTAGCGGGAGCGGCCGGAGCTTTGGGACGCTCGACTGTCAGAATCTCGGTCGATGCCGATGCGGCGATGGGTGCAGCTGGCGGCGCGGTCGTAGCAGCAGGTTTGATT
>DASWCI010000058.1:0-2945 GCA_036390195.1 Gemmatimonadaceae bacterium | reverse complement strand
TCCAGCGATCAGATCCTCCTGAATCACCCGGGGCGACTTTCTGAGCAAATTGGTTCCGTGTCGAGTGACTCGCAGCACCGCGCGCCGCGCATCGGACGCATCGGCGGTTCTGGTAACGAGACCCTTGGCGATCAGCTGACTAACGACCTGCGAAACGGTGCTGTGAGTGGTCATCGTCACTGCAGCCAGATCCTTGACTGATTGATCGGGGACCTGTGCGAGCTCACTCAACACGAATAGTTGCGCCGCGCTGATTCTTACGTCTCGCTCTATGGCTTCAGCTGCTGAGCGAAGACCACGTACCATCCGGCGCAACGCGTTCAGCGCGCGGGAGACGTCGGGCTGCCTCTTGCTGGTCGGCTTCGGCATGGAATGACCCGGGTGGGTCTCGAACCCACGACCTACGGATTAAAAGTCCGTTGCTCTACCAACTGAGCTACCGGGTCGCAAAAGCAACTGCAAGATAGTGGTGTTGTTTAGGAGAACCAGTGGCGGCGCACACCATCGAAAGTCACCCCACAAATATCACAAATCTGCGTTGAGTGCAGCTCGGAGCCTCCCCGCGGCATTCCGGGGCCGTCAGGTGTCTCCCTGAAGAAAGGATCGTCCTTAGAGTATCCCGAATTGCGGGCGCGAAAATGCCATTTGCCTTCTCAAAGGTCAACGCCGTAATTCGCGCTGTGAGGATGTCTCGTCAGCGTGAAGTGGCCGCTGCGCGCATGGCCGCCCTCGAGGAGAGCAACAGCCTGCTGCAATCACAGGCGCGCCAGCTCGAGCACCAGACCAACGAAGCCCGAGAGCTCGCGCACGAACTTGCCCTCACCAACGAGGAGCTTCGCGCCGTCATCAGTGAGGCGAAGAAGGCGTGGGCAGCGGCGGATGCCGCCAACCGCTCGAAAGCCGAGTTCCTCACCGTGATGAGTCACGAGTTGCGCACTCCGCTCAATTCGATCGGGGGCTACGTCGATCTGCTCGAGATGGAGTTGCGTGGACCGCTAACCGACGCCCAGAAATCTGACCTAGCTCGCATCAGGCGCAGCCAGCAGCATCTGCTCGGGATCATCAACGACATTCTGAATTTCACCCGGCTCGAAGCAACCGAGGTTCACTTCGACATCATCGAAGTGCCGCTCCGTCCGCTGGTCGCCGATCTCGACGCCGTAGTCAGCCCACTCGCAAACGCGAAATCTCTGGAATACGAGTGCGAGTTGCCGCCAGCGAACGTCTATGCCCGCACCGATCCAGACAAGCTACGCCAGATCATGATCAACCTCGTCTCCAACGCGGTAAAGTTCACACCAGAAGGCGGACGCATACTCGTTTCCAGCACTGCCGATGACAAATCCGTCTCGATCCATGTCGCCGATACAGGGCCGGGCGTCCCCCGTGACAAGCACGAAGCGGTGTTCGAGCCTTTTGTGCAGCTCGATCGGGCTCTGACCCGCACCACCGACGGAACGGGACTGGGGCTCGCCATTAGCCGCGGTCTGGCGCGCGGTATGGGCGGCGACGTCACTCTCCAGAGCGAGGTCGGCACAGGGTCGACATTTACCCTGACTCTGCCGCTCGCGCCAGGACGTGCAGCCCAGGGGCAGGACCTCGGAAATCGGGCTGATTGAACAGCGACTGAGCACGTTTCGCTTGCTGGTGATCTCGCCGGAATTGCTCGATGCCCGCGTGGCCCGATGAGCGCGTCGGTCGTCCAATAGGGAGTATCCAGTTTCCCTTCTCCGCACTCAGTTCTTGGCCCACGATCAAGCATTGACGAGTCCCGTTCGGCTCGCTGCGCTCCATAAGACAGGACTTCTCGAAACAACGGCGGACTGCCGCTTCGACGCTCTCACCAGGCTCGCGTCGGAGATCCTGGCGGTTCCGACGGTCCTGATCTCATTCGTCGACGCTGATCGTCAATGCTTCAAGAGCGTCGCCGGCGAAGTCGGTATGGTTTCGACGGGCTGGAACCCGCTTCAAGCCTCATTCTGCCAGGATGTCGTAGGTACCAGAATGCCGGTGGTGATCGCGGATGCCTGGAATGAACCCGCTTTTGCCGAGCGCGGTGCCAAAGCCCGAGCTTACGCCGGCGTTCCCCTCATCACAGAAGACGGTCACGTGCTTGGTGCGCTGTGCGCGCTCGATGAACATCCTCGCGACTGGAGCCGGCGCGCCGTCGACGTTCTCACTGCGCTGGCTGCGGCCGTAATGTCCGAGATTCAGCGGCGAATTGCGGAGCGCGCCGCGCACGATACTCAGCTGCGCCTGTGTGCCGAGCGAACTCTCGCCCACGCTGTCCAGCAGCAGATGCCGGTGGGCGTGGTGGTAGCCGAAGTTCCGTCAGGTCGGCTGGTTTCGGTCAACGCCCAGATGACGGAAATCTTCCGGACCGCGTTCAAACCGGCCGCTGACGTGAACGGGTACACCGAATGGGTTGGTTTCCATAACAACGGCAGTCCGTACTCCGCGCTCGAATGGCCGTTGGCCCGAACGGTCACCACCAAAGAGCGCGTGGGCGGGGAGGAAATTCGGATCCGGCGCGGCGATGGGACCGACGGCTTCATCCGAATGAGCTCCGCACCGGTCGTGGACGCGGAGGGAAACACCGTCGCCGCGGTGGCCATTGTGGTGGACGTCAGCGACCAGCGAAAAGCTGAGCGAGCCATGCGCGCCACCGATGAGCGGTTCCGCTTCGTGGCGCAAGCGACGAATGACGTCATCTGGGACTGGGACCCTCTGACAAACTCGCTGGTCTGGAACGATTCGGTCGAAACGGTCTTCGGGCACAGGCAGAACAAGATCTATCCGGAGATTCAGTGGTGGTACGATCACATCCATCCGGAAGATCGCGACCGAGTCGTCTCCGGACTTCACGGAGTCCTGGAACACGGCGGAACGAGCTGGAGCGATCAGTATCGCTACCGCAGGGGGGATGGTACTTACGCCAACGTGAC
>DASWCI010000057.1:0-7487 GCA_036390195.1 Gemmatimonadaceae bacterium | reverse complement strand
GCAGACGGCATCGAGACAGCGGAGCAACTCGACGCCGCATTGGACGGTGTGCGCGAGGAGTGCACGCATCTTATCGGTGCCGGCAAAAAGATCATCATCCAGTAGATCGGCTATCGAACAAGCCATGACGATCTCGGAACCCAACATCCTTGAGGCGGTCGCTCGCTATCAGCGCGAGTACGACCGATACCTGAAGCTGTGCGCCCGCGTCGCTGAGATCTGTCGCAATGAGATCATCGAGGGCAACGCCATACGCGCACAGGTGACGTTCCGTGCTAAGAGTCCCAAGAGTCTCGAAAATAAGCTGCGGAGGTACCGGATCACCAGATCGAAAGAAATGCCGAACGTTGACTCGGTCTTCGAGCAAGTGCGAGACCTCGCCGCGGTGCGGATCGCGACGTACGAGCGAAATGATGAGGACAAGGTCTCCGCTGCTCTTTGTCGTCGATTTATGGGTAATAGCGGAGCCGAGGTGACTCCAGATGTGCGCGACAAGCATCAAAACAATCCAGAAAGCTTCTATCGAGCGACTCACTTCGAAGTCTATCTTCCTTCCTCGGACCTTGTCGGGACGTACGCCAATGTTGATGGCGTTCCCTGTGAAATTCAGGTCTGCAGCATGATGGCACATGTATGGAATGAAATCGAGCACGATCTAGGATATAAACCTTTGAGTGGTGTTCTCTCGGAACTCGAGAAGAGCATGCTCGTCAACCTTGGTCATCTGAGCCGTACAGGAGATGGCACAATTAGTCAACTTCTTGCGGCGACCGACGCACGGCACGCCGATCAGACGGACGCATTCACAGATGTCTACGACTTTGTAGCCCGTATCCGTCGCTGGTTTCCCGGCGTCGATTTCGGGCGCAATGCGGGCCCATTGTTTGAAGAGCTGCAGCAGTTGCGTCTCGTGACTCCAGCAGGAATTGCCAACCAAGTTGGCGATGCCGAGAAAGTTGCCACTGTATCACACGAGAATCTCGTTGGGCTCAAGGTTAAATTTCGAGCACGTGGCGAGACGCGCTACGAGTTGGAAGAGAACTCAGCAGACCTTCTCCTCGTGGCACTGCTCCCGAAACTTGCCAAACACATCCTGAGCAACCATCCAACCGGAAGGGGCGTGGGCGGGCCCACGCGGATCAGTTGGATTGCCAGTCGATTCCTTGAAATCGAAGGTGACAAGAAGGACGACGCGGAGGCAAACCTTGGATAGAGACACGCGCAACGCCATCGAGCGCGCCACCCAACGAGCACGAACAATCTTGGAGGACGACTTCGCGGCACAACTGGAGGGCGAGTTCGACGTGCATCGAGGTGGAACGGTTGCACTGAAGGCCGGCGCGCATCTGTCGGCACGTGAGGTATTCCAGCGCGAGAGAGTCACCGCCGCCATAGAACACAAGCGAGCCGCCGGAATGGACGCCCCGCAGGCAGTGGCGGACTATGTCCGCGACGCGGCGTTCACTGCCCTGAACCGTTTTGTTGCGCTTAAGATGCTTGAAGCTCGTGAACTCCTACAGGAGTGCATTACAAAGGGTGAGCAGTCCTCGGGGTATCGCGAGTTCTCCGGCTTGGCGCCCGGACTCCTCCTGCTTCCCGATAGCGAGGGGTACCGTATTTACATAGAGTCACTATTTGATGAGCTGTCGACTGAGGTGAAGGTCCTCTTCGATCGCCGCGATCCCGCATCGGCACTCTGGCCGAAGCGCCCAACTATTGAGCAACTGCTCGAAGTCTTGAACAGTGCGGAGCTTAAAGACGTCTGGGGCGTAGATGAGACCATCGGCTGGGTGTATCAATTTTTCAACGCCAAGGAAGAACGTACTGCGATGCGCGATCCAGAGCAGGGTGGATCGCAGACACCCCGGAATAGCCGCGAGCTTGCCATCCGCAACCAATTCTTCACACCTCGTTACGTCGTCCAGTTCCTTACGGACAATACGCTCGGCCGAATCTGGTATGAGATGTGCGGCACCAAGACAGGACTCGGCAAACGTTGCGAATACATGGTGCGAAAGCCCAGCGAGGAGTTCACGCAGCGCCCGAAGAAGGATCCGCGCGACATTCGCGTGCTCGACCCAGCCTGCGGCAGTGGCCACTTTTTGCTTTATGCCTTCGACCTGCTCCTGACAATCTACGAGGAAGCGTACGCCGATCCAGACAGCCCGAAGAGCGATGCCACAGACGCAACCCTCGCGGCCGACTACTCGAGCCTTGACGCGCTCCGGGAAGCTATCCCAGGGCTTATCCTGGCGCACAACCTCCATGGCGTCGACATCGACCCGCGTTGCGCTCAGATCGCGCAACTCGCCCTATGGATGCGAGCGCAGCGAGCATATCGCGATCTCGGTATTGATCGCGCTGACCGCTCCCAGATCCGCCGATCCAAGGTCGTGATCGCTGAGCCCTTGATCGCCGACGACCGCATTGTGGCGGACTTCGTCGCACGTCTGGACGATGTCGTTCTAGGGCGCGTCTTCACCGATCTCGTAGAAAAGCTCAAACTTGCGGGAGATCTCGGTGTGCTGCTCCGCGTTGAGTCCATAATAACGCAGCAAACGAACGTCGGTCAGATGGATCTCCTGGCCCCTCCGGAGGAACAAATCCGCGCTACGCTTTCTCGTTTCGTCGCTGATGAGGAGGGTGGCTCCGATACTCGGAGACGTCTTTTTGCCGACGATACAGTGAATGGGCTAGGTCTTCTTGAGATCTCGGAACAGCGGTTCGACGTCCTTTTGATGAATCCGCCTTTCGGGGCGATAGCCGATCATGCAGCCGACTATCTTACGCAGCAGGATTGCGGGAATCTTTATTCTGCGTTCGTACGTCGGGCAGTTGAGCTAGGAACCGAAGCGATAGGATGCATTACGGATCGGACATTCTTGACACAGGCATCCTTTATGTCGTTTAGGCGCGAGCTACTGACAGGAGAGATTGCGCTCCATGCGCTATGCGATCTTGGGTGGGGTGTGTTGGACGCCAACGTTCAAACAACCGCATATGTCTTGTTGAAAGGATCACAAGACATAGCTTTTCTGGATCTTCGTGACGCTGCGGATAAGTCGATAGAGCTGGCGAAGTCCGAGAGATGGAAGTGGGTATCCACCAAGGCGTTCGTAAATCTGCCGGACAGCCTCCTCGCATACGCGCTGCCTTCAGTCGTCCTTCGGCGGGTGTCCGAATGGAAATCACTATCCGAACTCGCCTCCCTGCCTCGTGGCCTTGGCTCAAATAAGGCCATACGCACTTACCTGGCTTGGGTGGAAATCCCGCAATCCACAGAAACGGAGCGGCACTGGGAGCCTCTTTCAAATGGCGGTGAGTTCTCGCCGTGGTGGCGGGAAGATCGAGGCGTGGCCGACTGGCGAATGCCAAACGGTAGACTTTGGGTCTCAATGAACAGTAGTGACAACTGGCGCCCCTATGACCAATCCGGAAGCGCCGACTATTTCAGAGCAGGTCTCTCTTTCCCCAAGCAGTCGGCATCGTTTAATGTGGCGGTCCTGCCGCGTGGGTTTATTCCTACTAGAGAGGGGAAAGCGATCCTGCCGCAGAAGGACGAAAATATCTTTTATCTTCTCGCATATCTCAACAGCGGGGTGGTTCGCGCGTTCGTTCGGGACACATGCGGATTGCACAAGCAGAGCGGATCGATCGGCCGAATCCCCGTGCCAGATTTCTCGGCCGCCGAGAAGGGCCAATTGGAGAGAATTGGTAAAATTATTGCAGGTGCCGCCCGGCGCAGCTATATGCTAGATGAGACATCGCTTTCATTCATCGGACCCGCTCCCCTTGTTTCGACCCGAGAATGGCATCTGTCGGACTCCGACGTAAATATACTACTATCAGAGCTTGATGCTTTGGTTTACGGCACGTTTGGTCTCGGGCCTGAAGACGCGTCGTGGCCCGAGTCGGCTGCTGAGCCGTCTTTCTATCTTCCCACGGCGAAGGATGCGATCTCCTGGGCCGTTGGCGTGGTTTTTGGCCGGTTTAGCGAGCACGTCGAGGAGCGCACTGACCGTGTTGATGACTTGCTTGCACAGATGACGCCGCGTTCCCCAGCGATGAAGGTCGTGGCGAACGCCGTTACTCCAGAGAGCGCAATCTTTGTGGACGATGCCGGGCATCCAGAGGATCTGGCTGAACGGGTAGGGAAAGTCCTTACGCGGACCGGTGCTACGTTCGAGCTAGCGCCGACAGAAAATCATGTAGACGGCTTCCTGGCCACTTTCTTTCGCTCGGGCTTCTTCGAAGATCACGTCGAGCGCTATCGAATTGCACGGCGTAGGGCACCAATTTATTGGCAACTCTCTACCACGTCCGCCGGCTATTCGGTCTGGCTCTACATTCAGGGATTCACGAAAGATACGATGTTTCGGGTGCAGAACGACTATGTCAGCCCTAAGCTTGCGCACGAGGAGCGCAGGCTCGATGCGATGGCGCTCGACCTGGGTGACAAGGCGACGGCGGCCGAGCGCGGGACGCTTGCTACACAGGAGACGTTTGTTGAGGAATTGCGCACCTTCCTTGATGAAGTGAAGCGCGTGGCGCCGCTCTGGGAGCCGAACTTGGACGACGGCGTCATCATTAACTTCGCGCCGCTGTGGAGGCTAGTTCCGCATCATAGACAATGGCAGAGGGAGGTCAAGTCTACGTGGGATGCTTTGTGTGACGGTAAGTATGACTGGACACACCTCGCAATGCGCCTCTGGCCTGAGCGCGTTGTGCCGAAATGCGCGGCGGACCGAAGCCTAGCCATCGCTCACGGCCTTGAGGAGGTCTTCTGGGTGCAGCGCGCGGACGGCAGGTGGAAAAGACGAGAGATCCCAACCCGCTCAATCATTGAGCTAGTTTTGGAGCGAACCTCGCCCGCAGTGAAAGCTGCGCTTACGAGCCTGCTCGAGGCTCCAGCTATGAACGGCGGTAGTCGAGCGCGCCGCGGCCGTCGGCGTGGTCCTGGCTCGGATATAGGAGGAAGCCGCTGATGCCTTCACTCCACGAATACATTGCGAAGCAACTCGCCGATAAGATCAAGAGCCGTAAGGTCGTCGTTTGGTATGACGAGCGCGGTGAGTTCGCGCCTTTCGTCAGCGAGGTTCGTGGCGGCACGCGCACCGGCGGCGGGCTCTCGTCGATCTCTGTCGGCGGAGTCAGTACTTCCCTCGCAGAGTACGCCGGATCGATGTTCGAGCTGCGCGCCGTCGTCGAGCCCCTTGTGAGAGGTGACTCGCCGACCGCCGTCGTCGTCTACCTGCACGGCTGCGCGCGAGACCGACGTTGGTCGCCGCTGATGGAGCTCGAGAAGGCAGGCACGACGTGGGAGCCTCAGCTCAAGCAACTGGCGAGGAACCTTCTTCTCCAGAAGTACACGGTCGGCGTTGTGGACGAGATGTTGCCGTTCGACCGCAGGGTGAGCTACGAGGATCTTGCGCGTGCAGCGGCAAGCGGCGGGCCAGAACCCCCGTCGATCTTGAAGAGCATCTTCCACGACACACGTAGCAACGATGCTTTGCTCGCTGCCTGGATCGTCGGTGAAGCCCGAGACGGGGAGATAGGCAGCAAGGACGCCACGCGCGAGCTCGTGAAGCTGATTAGCTCGCGACTTGGGCTGGAGCTACCCGAAGATGCCGCTCTTCCTAAGCTGCGAGCGGTGACCCTCCGATATGCACTGGCAAGCGAGTTCAGATGTGACCTGTCCTGTGCGCCGCCCGATTCGCTTGAGGGCATTCCTGCGCCGCCCTCTAAGAACGCGGAGTCGGCAGTGCGAGAGCTCGCACGATGTCTGCGAACGAGCTACCCCGACGCCTACGCCCGCCTCGCAGATCGAGTGGAAGACGAGCTCGGACTGCGCAACGCCAAGTTGCCCACAGGGGCGCTTGGCGCGATCGACACATTCCGCTTCGAGGAGCGTGCGTTGCTGCATCACTGCGGCGACCTCATCGCGAGCGGACGGTTCAACGAAGCGCTGGCGCTCGTCACGGAGCGCGAACACAGCTTCTGGCTTGACCGGGACATCGGGCGCAAGGCTCAGTGGGAAGCGTCGCGACGCATGACGGAGCTTGGAAGCATTGCGATACAGGTGCGCGCGGAGGTGAACATGGCCAACGGAGACGCAGGTGCCTGGCTGATGGCGTACACATCCAAGGACGGATGGTACCGACTCGATCAAGCGCAGCGTCGCCTTGAAGCCTGGGTAGGGAATCTCGATGAGGAGCCCGACGAACGGTCGCTCGGTGTGGTTCGACGTGCCTACGACGACGCCTGCCACGCGATGGCGGACGGCTTCACCAAAGTGATCGTGAAGGCGAGCTGGACCGTCGCGGGAGTGCTGAACCAGACTCATGTCTTCAGCGAGGTTGTCGCGGCGCAACCGAAGCCGGTTGCCTACTTCCTTGTCGACGCGATGCGGTTCGAGATGGGCATCGAGCTAGCGGAGCGGCTTCCCAAGTCCTCCGAGGTATCGGTCCGCCCCGCGGTCGGAGCCCTACCCAGCATTACACCCATGGGCATGGCGGCGCTACAGCCAGGTGCCGCCGGCAGCTACGCGGTTGTCGAACAGAACGGCAAACTTGGTGCACGGATCGAAGACGCGTTTCTTCCCGACCTCCCGAGCCGCAAGAAGTTCGCCGCTGCCCGGGTGCCTCAGCTGGTCGACATGACGCTTGATGAGCTCCTGAGCCTGCAGCCCTCGAAGCTCTCCAAGAAACTTGATGGCGCGCAAGTTGTTGTCGTCCGCTCCCAGGAGATCGACCACGCTGGCGAGGCCGGGTTCACGTTCCAAGCTCGACAGATAATGGACACGGTCATCGATAACCTCGCCCGCGCCATCCGGAAGCTTGCGAGGGCAGGCGTCGAGCACGCTGTCATCAGCGCAGATCACGGCCACTTGTTCTTTGCGTCGGATCGTGACGAATCCATGAGGACCGACGCGCCGGGAGGTTTTACGGTCGAGCTGCACCGGCGATGCTGGATCGGACGCGGGGGTACGACACCACCCGGATGCGTCCGTGTCGCGGCGTTTTCGCTGGGGTACGCGTCTGACCTGGAGTTTGTGTTCCCCGCAGGGTGCGGCGTCTTCAGGGCGGGCGGTGACCTGGCATTCCACCATGGTGGCCCGTCACTTCAGGAGCTCGTCATTCCCGTCCTTACCGTCCGCACGAAGGTACCGGTATCGACGCACACGCCCGCCGGCCCCATCGCGGCGATAGGACTGCCCGAGGTCATCACGAACCGCATCTTCAGCGTCATGCTCTCTTTCGGAGAGCAGCAGATGGCGTTTGGAGCCACAGACGTTCTCGTACGGCCACTACTCATGGCGGAAGGCAAGCAGGTCGGCGCGGTCGGGATCGCCGTCGACGCCGAGTTCGATCGCGCCACCGGGTGTGTGATACTTGAGCCGGGCAAGCCGGTCACTGTCGCCTTCTTGCTGAGCGATGAGGGCGCGGAGTCCGTGAGCGTCGTTGTACAGGATCCCGCGACGGATGCGG
>DASWCI010000056.1:0-8173 GCA_036390195.1 Gemmatimonadaceae bacterium | reverse complement strand
CCGACGCGTACTCTGGCGGGTGAGACTCAGGAGCGGTCAATTCCGGTGCTATGACTGCACACGATACGCTAACGCTCTGGGAAAATTTTTACGTGATCGTAGGATCGTCGGCTGGAGCGCTTACAGGTCTGCAATTCGTGGTTATCGCGCTCGTCTCGGAATCCGACCGAAAAGGTGGCGAGCCCGAGATCAGCGCCTTCGGTACTCCAAACATCGTGCACTTCTCCTCCGTGCTGCTCGTCTCCGCCATTCTGAGCGCGCCATGGCCGAACCTCTCGAGCACCGCAACTACTGTTGGCGTCTGCGGGGCGTTTGGGGTCGTCTACACTTCGATCGTCATACGGCGAGCGCGACGCACCACAGTATACCAACCGGTGCTCGAGGATTGGATTTGGCACGCATGTCTCCCTATGGTGTCGTATCTCGCGATTCTGATCTCTGCGGCGATACTTCCGCGCTACCAAACGGTCTCGTTATTTGGAATTGGCAGCGCAGCGCTGTTGCTGCTGTTTATCGGTATTCACAACGCCTGGGACACGGTGACATACGTCACAATCGGGAGCTTGAATAAGTCCTCGCCAACCGGAGAAGTGCCTCCGTCTGCAGAAGGTAAGACGCTGCCTTAGGGCAGAGAGTCTGGTCCGCGACTCGGGGCGATACCTGCGCCGAGCACTGCCCCTGTCCCGATAAGGAGGGAGCTGAGAACTGGTCCGGCGGGACTCGAGAGTGTGCGTGTCGCAATGAAAGCCGCGAGGAGAAATCCGAGCATCCCACCCAACGTTGTCATGCGCCATTGAGACTGAGCAATCCAACCGCGCCACGCGGCAAATCGGGCGACAAGGGCAACCGCCAACAATCCGCCGACGACTGCTCCAATGAAAAGACCTCGCGAGCCGAAGGAGTGGCCAACCACGGAGCCAACCGCGGCGCCGAGTCCTCCAACAATGCACATGACAATGAAGAGCCAGACTCTCGCCATCAAAGGCTTCATCTCGCCCCCGCCGCGGTGATCTCGAGCGCCGAACCATTGCCGGCTTCAGTGATACGCAACGCATTCAGACGCGGAACTATTAAATCTGCAATCGCGAGCGCGCTTGCTGAATATGTTCCGCACACTCCGACCGCACGCATGCCGGCTGCGCGTGCCGCTTCGAGACCTGCAGGCGTGTCCTCAATAACCACGCACTCTTCTGACGCCCGTTCGAGCCGCGATGCTGCCAACAAATATCCTTCGGGATCGGGTTTGCCGCGCTGAATCTCGTCCGCACAAACGAGAACCCTCGGCATCGGAAGGCCAGTATGTCGAATGCGCAGACTCGCAATCGGCCATGTGCCGGACGTTACGATTGCCCAGGTGTTTGGCGGTAAGCTGTGTAGCAGTTCTCGAGCGCCAGCCATCTCATAGATACCGTCCGTTGTCGTCGATTCGCCCGACTCGAGAGCCGCGACTTCCTCCGTTGCGTCGAGCTGTGGCGCAACGAGCTTCACTGTTTCAAGGGTGCGTCGGCCATGGGCCATTCCTATTACCCGAACGGGGTCGAGCCGATGCTCAAGTGCCCACCGATGCCACGTGCGTTCCACGCATTCGGCCGAATCCACCAGCACGCCGTCGAGATCGAATAGCACGGCTGCGCATCGGAGTTGTAAAGGTCCACTCATGCGCTTCAAGAATGCCGATTGCTATGAAATCCTGCCATGTCGGACTTGGAGCCCAAACTGGCTGATACGTCGAAAGACGGCCGCCTTTGGCCTCGGTGGCTTTTTCTCCGAGCGCTCGGCCTGATTTTCTTTTCCGCGTTCTATTCGCTCGCGTTCCAGATACACGGGCTGATTGGAGAGCGCGGGATTCTTCCCGCCGATTTCTATCTCTACGAACTGTCTACTGCGTTTGGAGCGATCGCGCGGATCTGGTATGCGCCGACTTTGCTCTGGCTAAATGCCAGCGACCGCGCGCTGACCCTGATCGTTGTCGCCGGACTGATCGCGTCGCTCCTTCTCGTCTTCAATTTCTGGCCAAGGCTCACAATCGCGGTGTGCGAGATTCTTTTCCTCTCGTGCATCGCAGCGCTCCAGGACTTCTCGTCCTACCAGTCGGATGGAATGCTCCTGGAAGCGGGATTTCTGTCGTTCTTTTTTGCGCCACGTGGTATCCGGCCTGGTCTGGGCGGCAGCGATCCTCCGTCGCGGTTCAGTCTTTTCATGCTGCAGTGGGAGTGGTTCCGGATCTACTTCGAATCCGGATTGGTGAAGTTGCTGAGCGGCGACCCGCACTGGCGCAATTTCACCGCGATGGACGAGTACTATCAGAACGGTCCATTGCCATCCTGGATGGGTTGGTACGTCCAGCAGCTGCCGCATTGGTACCACGCCGGCACCGTCGTAATTACGCTGGGCGTCGAGCTCGTTCTCGTGTGGGCGCTCTTTCTACCGAGGCGGTTTCGTATTGCGTGCTTCTTTGTGGTGACAGCGCTGCAGATCGGAATAATCACCACCGCTAACTACTGCTTCCTCAACTACCTGGTGCTATCTCTCGGAGTGCTCCTGCTCGACGACCGCGCTCTGGCACGAGTTGGATTTCCAGTGGTCAAGTCGGCGGCGCAGGAATCGACGCGCACGTTTCGAATCTATCGACGCGTTGAAAGCGTCACACTCGGCGTTGCACTGTATGCAACGGTGGCGGCGTTTCTCTTTGGCGGTTCCGGTTCGATCCTAGCTCTTCCCAACCGTCTGCTCGAGCCGTTCCGAATTGCCAATGCCTATGGCCTCTTTGCCGTCATGACTCCAGCGCGCTACGAGATCGAGTTTCAGGGCAGCAACGACGGAAAGACGTGGATTGCGTATCCCTTTCGCTACAAACCACAGGATCCGAAGGAGCGGCCCGGCTTCTACGCTCCATACCAGCCGCGCTTCGATTGGAACCTGTGGTTTGCCTCACTCGCCCCGTGGCGGGCATCGCCCTGGGTCGTGCTCGCGCAGGAGCGATTACTCGAGGGGAGTCCGAACGTGCTCGAGCTTTTTCGAGCGGACCCATTTCATGGCAAGCCGCCGTCGATGGTGCGCACGGTTTTGTGGCAGTACTGGTTCACAGACCTCGAGACCAAGCGCAAGACGGGCGCATGGTGGCGTCGGCAGGAGTTGGGTCTATTCAGTGGGACCGTGACGCGGGCGAAGGACGGCAGCACAGTCTTTAGCGAGGCACGGTTGTGAGAAAAGTCAGTCCGGCTCCGCCGGCCCATCAAAGAAATAAACTACGCCGCTCTCCAGGGAATATTCGGCGCCTACAACCAGCAAGCCATCGCTCCCAATCAGCTCTTCAAGTACTTGCGAGCCGTGCCGGAGATGATTGACCGACGCGCGGATGTTGGCGCGGACAGCTTCCTTGACTAGCGCGTCGGAGTCGTGTCGCAGAGCTGTCGCGAACAGTCCCTCGACTGACGGACGGACGCGGTCGACGATTGCTCGCAGGTTGTGCGACTGATTCTCTGTTGGCGTTCGCAGCTCTTCGAGAGTCGCCAGAATTGCGCCGCACTGAGAGTGTCCGAGGACTACGACGAGCCGCGTACCGTATCGTGCCGCGGCGAACTCGACGCTGCCGACTTGTGACGGAGCTACGATGTTGCCCGCGACACGAATCACGAAAAGATCGCCCAGCCCCTGATCGAAGACGATCTCGGCGGGAACGCGCGAATCCGAGCAGCCAAGGATGATTGCGAAGGGCTGTTGCCCAGCCGCCAGCTCGGCGCGTCGGGTGTGACTGACGAAAGCGTCGGACCCGCGCACATTGGCGGCAAATCTCGAATTGCCTTCTTTCAGTCGCTGCAATGCTTTACGCGCAGCGGCCGTCCGCGGTCCGGAAGTCACGAGAAAATTAATCTAGGCGAAGGCCTGCGCTGACGATTTTCGGTCCTCAATTACTCGTGTCGAGCTATGGGAGAAACTCGAGATCAAATACGACCCAACAGCAGTAGAATCAGCACGATTATGACGATGAGCCCCAGTCCGCCGCTCGGGTAGTAGCCCCAACTTCGGCTGTGACCCCAGTTCGGCAAAGCACCGATAAGCAGCAGAACCAACAGGACAATCAGTATCGTGCCAAGCATGGAACCTCCGCTGGAAAGTAGAGAGACCGTTGCTTCGTTCCGCGTCGGCTTCCTTTGCAATTTCCAAGCAAATTTCTTCGCTTTGCGGGAATTAGCCGATGAGCTCCAAACGGTGACCCGAAGATTTCAGCCGTCGCCGTAGTCAAGGTCAGCCGGGTGCAACGCGCAGTGCTCACCGCAACCCATTCTGTACCGATTACGCGCGAACCAACGGTAGAATCTGTCGGCGAGCGGACGCATAAAAGGGATCTTGAACAGCCACGCGAATAGCCGTCCCTTCGGCAACACCTTTAGTACCTCTTCGAGTGCGGCAGCCGCCTGCCACGTCTTCCCATCACTTGTCCGGACGACCTGAACCGATTCGGTGTATGCTCGCTGTGGAATCCACGGGAATCTGGCCCTCACTCCCGGTGCCTGCGAAGGAATTATCTCCAGCTCGCGATTCCTGTCCCACTTCCTGAGGTACTTTACCATTCGGCCGCACACCTTGCAGTGACCATCGTAAATCACCGTGTAGCGGCGACCGGCCTCGCCTAAGGCAGCCGCTACTGGTTCACGGGATTCTTCGCCGCCAACTGTGAAGCGAACAACGGGAACGGTCACGGCGCGTTGGTGGCCTTTGGTTGTCCGTCGGCCTGAGGTACTGCAGTTGTGGATCTACCGCTACCACGCATTGATTCAAGATCCAGCGGAGCTTCGATTGACGGCGATTCCGCGCCAATGGCGGTCACCGAGATTCTAAAGGGGCGCGCCAGAGTCTGATGCACTCCGCACAGATGCGCCGCGCGAATGGCTCTCGGCCACAGCTCGGCCGACAACGATGGCCAATCGAGCTTCACGTTCACCGAGTCGAATCGGTGCTGGCCTTCGGCGAAGATCCAGTTCACGTCGATCCGCAGGTCGTCAATCGCCAGGTTCTTGTTCGCCGCCCAGCTTTGCAGCACCGAGAACGTACACATACCGAGCGCACTGCCGAGCATGTGAAAAGGCGAATAGCTCTGGTCGTGCGATTGCGCTTCGATGGTGAGCGGCCCGGACATCGGCTCGAGTCTTAGCGACTCTTCGCCTGTGAGCGTGATCTTCATTTTGATGCCGCCCTCCCCATCGGCGCGGGCTGTTGCTGCGTTAGACAATGCAGCGTGCCCAATCCCCACACCAAATCTACCGCGTGAATACCGACTACAGTGCGCCGCGGAAATGCCTCGGCGATCCCGTTGAGCGCCACGCGATCGTTCGGATCGTTGAACGTCGGTACAAGAACGGCGCCATTGGCAATGTAGAAGTTCGCGTAGCTCGCGGGCAGCCGCTCGCCGTTCATCGTCACCGGGCGCGGGAAGGGGATCGTGACGATCCTCAATGCGCGAGTTTTCGCCGCGGCCTTTAAGCGACGGAGATTGTCCACCGACCGCGCATGATTTTCATCCGATGGATCTGACTCGTACGCCAGAATTATCGTATCCCGTGCGCTGAAACGGGCGACGTCGTCAATGTGACCGTGCGTGTCATCACCAACTGCACCTTCCCCCAACCATATGGTGTCGGTCACACCCAAGTAGTTCTTGAACGCCTTCTCGTAACCACCGGCGGTCATGCCCGGGTTCCTGACCTGAACGTCTGCAAGCAACCATTCCTCAGTAATCAGCATCGAGCCCGCGCCGTTGACCTCGATTCCTCCCCCTTCGAGCACCAGACGTTGGCCGTTGTCGGGCCGAACCGCTTCCGTGCGGGGCAATCCGGTGATGCGCTCGATCACCCGTCCGATGTCCGCGTCCTTACTATAGTTGTCGTACTTGGCCCAGGCGTTGAATTTCCAGTCGATCAGCTCCACGCTGCCATCGGCGCGCAGCACGGCTGTCGGCGCCGAGTCACGGAGCCAGACGCGATCGTTCGGCGCGATGTGCAATCGGTACTTATCTGGGTGATCCTTGACTCCGTGAGCGGTGAGCAGCACACGCGCGTTGTGCGCAACCGCCTCGTTGTGACAAAGAATTTCCACGCGGTCGTGCTCGCTGAGCGCGCGCACGATCTCCGCGTAAACCCACGGAATCGGAGCCAGCTTTCCGGGCCAATCAGGCTCATGGTGCGGCCACGCAATCCAGGTTGCGTCGTGCTTCTCCCACTCCGCAGGCATGCGTCGAGCGAGCGCAAGCTCCATAGTCAAAGCGCCGCTTCCCTGCGGGGCGGCGCTTTCGCTGCGCTTAATCGCGGTAGCGGCCCGCTTCGTCATCCGATGTAGCGATTGAGGATCGGGGAATATGCGTCGATGCGTCGATCGCGCAGAAACGGCCAATTGCGTCGCGTGCTCTCGATCAGGGCTCTGTCGCATTTCGCCACGAGCACTGCCGGCTCTGTCCCGGCTTCGGCGAGAATTCGTCCGAACGGATCACTGATGAATGAGTGCCCAAAAAACTCGATACCGTCGGTGCCGGGCTCATCTTCGTGACCGACGCGATTTGGCGACGCGATGTACACGCCGTTCGCGATGGCGTGCGCGCGCTGTGCAGTGCGCCACGCATCAACCTGCGCTTCACCGTGCTCGGCTTTCTCCGAAGGGTGCCAACCGATTGCGGTCGGATAAAAGATGATCTCGGCGCCAAGAAGGCTCGTGATTCGCGCGGCTTCCGGATACCACTGATCCCAGCAGATCAGAACGCCGATGCTGGCGTAGCGGGTCTTCCAGACGCGAAAACCACTGGCGCCCTTGTGATCGCCGTCATCGGCAATGTGCGAATCTCCCGGAGTGAAGTAAAACTTCTCGTTGAAGAGCGGATCGTCGGGGATGTGCATCTTTCTGTACGCCCCGAGGTACGAACCGTCGGCGTCGATTACCGCTGCGGAGTTGCGGTACACACCAGCGGCCTGGCGCTCGAAGATCGGCACGATGATTACCAGCTCGAGCTCGCGAGCGAGCTTCTGCATCCGCTCGATAGTGGGGCCAGGGATCGGCTCGGCCAGATCGAAGCGCTCGTGCTTTTGCGATTTGCAGAAGTACGGCGCGTTGAACAGCTCCTGCAGACACACGATTTGCGTGCCGCGATCCGCCGCTTCGCGGACGCGCGCAACTGCGCGGTCGACGTTCTTCTGAACATCATCCGCGACAGATTCCTGGACCAGTCCGACTGTGAAAGTGTTACTCATGATTGAAAGGTGACGGGTTTATCCAAGCACAGGAAGTGGGCCTGGCTGTTGGGTCAAAACTTTGCATCTTCAGGAGACATGGACCAGCGCATCGAACCGCTTACGAGCATCGAGCCCGCAACACCCACGACCGGTGAGCGGCGAATGCGCCGCAGTGCGGGCATCAACAAAGCGTTCCGCGCGATCAAAGCGCAGCATGCGGCGAATCGCTCGGCGATGGAAGTTCTCGCCGACCGCATGATCTCGATCGCCAGCTCCACGCCGTTTCTCGCGATTCACGGACTTCTTTTCGCCGGCTGGGTGTACTGGAATCTGCCCTTCTCGGGCTTGCCGCTCTTCGATCCCTATCCCTACGGCATGCTCACGATGGTCGTCTCGCTCGAGGCCATCGTTCTGTCCATCTTCGTGTTGATGACGCAGAGCCGCGAGTCGCGCATAGGGGAGCTGCGCGAAGAGCTGACGCTCCAGGTGAACCTCCGTATGGAGGAAGAGATCACCAAAACTCTCCATCTCGTTGCCGGCCTGTATTCGCGTCTCAACCTCGCGCTCGCCGATGATCCCGAGCTCAGAGCGATGCTGGAGCCGCTCGACCCGAAGCGGATCGAGCAGGACCTGGCCGAGCAGATAAGCGCGTCGATGCCGCAGTTTCAGCTGCGGAAACGGAAGTACGTAGATAAGGTGGTTTCTTAGACGACGAACATGGCGACCGCAGCGACGAACATCGCGGCTGTCGTCAAACCGACCGTGACCTGCCCCAGCCGCGAGCTTGGCTGGCCGCGCATGATTCTTCGATCGCTCGCTACGATCAAAATTCCGAGCAGGAGGAATGGCGCGAGGAGTCCGTTGATCACCGCCGTCCAATACAAGGCTTTGATGGCGTTGAGGTTGGCGAAGTCCATACTGATTCCAGCGAGAATCGAAAGCGCGAGGACGAC
>DASWCI010000055.1:0-6944 GCA_036390195.1 Gemmatimonadaceae bacterium | reverse complement strand
GTTCGGAGCGGCGGGACGGAACGCCGCTCTTTTCGATGCCCGCGGATTGTCGAACGTCCAGACCGTGTAGTCACCCTTCTCGTAGTAGGTGTACGCCATCCTGTCCGAACCACGAGCCCAGGTTATCGCCGGACTGAATTCAGTGATTGCCCCCACGCCACCCAGGACGTTGGTTAGCTGGTAGTGCTGCTGTGTCGTGAAATCGAACAGGAAAACGTTCGGCACGCCGGTGCGATCAGAGATGAACGCCAGCTCGCGGCCATCGGGCGACCACTGGGGATTGAGATTCAGCCCGCCCTGACCAGGCAACACCTGCACGGCTCCGCTTTGAATGTCCATGACGGCGATGCGCCACGGCGACAATTTCAAAACGGCGAGGTTGCTTTCCGGGCCTTCATCGGTGACGAAAGCAATGCGCCGCCCATCAGGTGACCATGAGGGCTGCAGGTCGGCGTATTGGTCGTTGGTGAGCTGGCGGAGGTTTTTGCCGTCGACATCCACGATGTAGAGGTCGGTGATGCCACCATGCGTTCCACTAAACGCAATCTGCCTGTCGTCGGGCGACCACACCGGACTCCAGACTGCGTCCACCGGCAGGTCGACACGCTTCTTTACAGATGCGCTCGCGACGTCGAGCAGGTATAACACGTCCTTCCCTTGGCGCTCTCCTGTAAAGGCGAGCGTGCGTCCGTCGTTCGAAAAGGAGCTTTGCGAATAGAGGAGGCGCAGCTCCTCGAAATTGGGATTGGTCGTGCTGTTTACGAGGCGCTTGATTCTCCTGCCCGTGCGAGCATCAGCCAGCCACAGGTCAATGAACACCTCACCGCGCTTCATGCTGCCGTTGGAGAGGAAGGCGATGCGATTGCCATCGTTCGAAAGAGCGGGCGCCAGAAAGATCTGGCCGCCACTCTTTTTCTCGGTTAGAAGCGGCTGCGAGAAGCTGCGAGGTCTATCGAGGGTAGCAGCCTGGGGCAAGAACTTGGCGTTCATCGCTTCGCGCCAATCGTCGCTCAGCTCGTGAAGCGTGAGCCCGAGCTGTCGCTGGAACGCGCGGGCGATACCCAAAGTGGTGGCGTTCTGAAGAATCTCGCCGATCGCCGCATCACCCCAGCGCGCGCCCACGTACTCCCACAGCGACTCGCCGTAGCGATATGGGAAGTACTTGTCAGGACGCTCAGTCATCTGCTCGATCGACGGCAGGTTTCCGTTGACGACCGCGTCACGAACCCATTGCTCCGTCAGTATGTGCTGTGGTCCGCTCGAGAGATATTCGGCCATGCCTTCCATGAACCAGAGCGGCGGGTCGATCTGATTGAGGGTCTGCAGATTCGCCCCAGCTTTCCCGCGCGCAAAAATGTCGAATTGGAACTCGTGCACCATTTCGTGCGTGAGCACGTGCTCGAAGCTCCCAAGGTCGCCGGTCATTGGAAAGATCATGCGGTGCCTCAGCGGCTCGGTGGCGCCGCCGGTTCCTTCACCGAGATCGCCGGTCACGTTGTTCTGGCCGAACTCTGATCGCGAAGAGAAGATGATGATCGGCTTCTTCTCGCGGAACTGGTGGTCCAGCACCTTCGAGAGTCGCGCGTAAGAGCGCTCCGCCATGCGGGCCGCATCCATCGCACCCTGTCGCTCTTCCGGATAGTAGTGAACCAGCCAGTGCTCGGTCTCGATCACTCGCCAATTGAAGTGCTTGTATTGCACCTGGTTCATTCCGAAGTACTGCTGTGCGTCGAGGCGAGCGCCGAAGAGCAGTGCGACGGTGAGCGTTAGAATGCGAACCGCTTTCATTTTTTCGTTACTCCTGTGGTTCCAGCGCCACTGTTTCCGCATCGCTCCAGAGGCGCTCTATTTGATAGAACGCTCGCAGCGTCGGATGGAAGATGTGAACTACGAAATCAAAAAAATCGAGGAGCACCCAGCGGCCCTGCTGTAACCCTTCCGTATGATGCACGGTCGATCCCGCCTTCTTCATCTCCGCTATCACATGCTCGCCGATGGATCTCACGTGGGTATCGGAGGTTCCGCTCGCGATGACGAAGTAGTCAGTCATGTCGGTGACGCCGGCCAGGTTGAGAACTACGACGTCGTTTGCTTTCATGTCCAGACAAAGCTGGGCGGCGCGCTTCACGTTCTGCGCGCCTTCGCGGGCGGTTACAGATGATAGGGATGTGGCCATGCGGTTCGGTGAAGGTTCAATCGCGGCGCGGAGCGCCGCAACTCCGTATGTAGCTTATCTGCCGTATGAAAGTTCCGTGAGGGGTTCCAACTCGCATTTCGCACGCCAAATGTGGCGAGCAAAAAAGACCTGGCCGCCCATGTAAAGGACAGCCAGGTCCTCGCTTTCCCTACAACCTATTGCTTGATGACCCAGACCTTGATCTCGGGATGGACGTCGGCGTGCAATCGGATCGGAACGCGGTAGACTCCGAGGGCCCTGATCGGCTCGTGCAGGTCGATCTGCCGCTTCTCGATTGGGAATCCCTGCGCCTCGAGTTGATGCGCGATGTCCGATGAGGTGACGGAGCCGAAGAGCTTGCCCTCATCTCCAACTCGGGCCGAAAAGGTCAGCGAGACCTGCTCGAGCCTCGTGGCGAGGTCCGACGCGGAGCTACGACGCTGCTCCTCGGCCTGCTCCAGCCGCTGACGCTCCTGTTCGATTCGCTTTCGATTGCCGGCGGTCGCCTCGTAGGCAAAGCCTCGCGGCAGCAGGTAATTTCGCGCGTAGCCCGCGGAAACCTTCACGATGTCGCCCGGGTGACCGAGCTTTTCGATTGCCTGTCTGAGAATGACTTCCATTGCAGAAAATTCCTTCGGTGATCGGTGAGAACGAATAATTCTAGCACAAACCTCGAGCAAACCGCACGCTCATCCGGCCTTCGCTCGCTTACGCAGATCGAGCCAGGTGTCGCCCAGCCCCAGCGCGAGTGTAACGATTACGAAAACCTGCGGGATCAGACTGAGGAGGACGATGAGCAAGTAGCGTCCACGCGCCATCCAGGCGAGAACGCCGACGCCACGAATCAAATACAGACCTCCAAAAAACAGCAGCAGGTTGTAGCCCGCGTTCTTGCCCTCGCCGAACGCCGGCAATAGACACAGTGTCGCGCCCACTGCCAGACCCCACACCAGCTGGTCGTTGAACCTGAACTCGGTCAGTGGACTTAGCGGAGGTCCGATCTCGACTGGAGAGAGTCTGCGGTAAACGGCCCACCCGAGAGCCAGCGCGGCGATCGATTCGAGCGCCAGCAGCGCTGGAAGCAATGACGCAGCCAGTGTCGGAACCGCGCGCATTATTCCTTCGCTGTCTTCGTTCCAGGTGTCGAGAGCCGGAACCTTGTCCGTCACATTGCGCCACTCCGGCGTCTCCATACCCTGCTGCACCTTCTCGATTGTGTTCGACACTCTCCTCGTCAGCTCCTCGCCCGCCGCGTGCTGGAACCTCGCGATCCCGCTCGGCGATGAAAGTGCGATTACAAAGCCGATTGCTACCGCGAGGCCGACCGAGATAAGTGCCCTGGAAAAGAACGGCATCGCTACGCTCCAGAGACTGACGAGACCGAAACTCGCTGCCAGGAGCATCGCCCAGCCGCGCGCCATTTGGTCGTACTGTGTCCCGGGAGGACCAGCGGGCTGAAGCAACATCCATATTGAAAACGCAATCCAGATCACAGCCAGCGCCACGCGCCCACCGAGTTTCCAGCCGACGATGGAGCATGCAGCGACGATCGGTACCAGCAGTAGCAGCGTCTGCTGGACCGGTATCAGCGCCTCGAAGAAGGGAAGAAAGGGGCAGACGAGGAACGCAGCCAACCCCCAAAACAGCGGCCGCCACGATTGTTTTCTCGCTACCGTCGTGGCGGCCTCCGCCATCTACGCCTGGTGACCGCGGATGTAAGGAATGAGCGCGAGGAAGCGGGCTCTCTTGATTGCGGTCGCTAGCTGCCGCTGGTGCCGAGCGCACACACCACTCAATCTCGACGGAAGAATTTTCCCCTGGTCGGTGATGAAGCGACCCAGTGTGCGATCATCCTTGTAGTCGACCCAGCGAACGCGGCTCTCGCAGAAAGGGCAGCTCTTTTGTGGTCTTCTCATTGATCAGTCCTCGTCGTCGTCATCGTCGTCACGACGCGTCGCGGCCGCCAGATCTTCCTCTGACTGTGGCGGAGCACCTACTTCGTGCTCGTGCAGCGTGATGAGATAGCGGATGAGGCCTTCGTCGAGCTTGAGAGCTCGCTCGTATTCAGGCAGGGTGGTCGGCTCGGTCGTGAACTTCGAGACGACGTAATAGCCGTTTTCGCGTGGCCCGATTGAGTAGGCTAGCTGTCGCCGACCCCAATGCGTGATTTCGGGTTGCTCTTTGGCAGCTAGCAACCCGTTGAAGCGTGTGATTTTGTCGCTGATGGCGGCGTCTTCGAGAGTCGAGTCGAAGATGTAAACCGCCTCGTATGTGCGAGGCACTCGGCAATCCTCCTTTTGGTCGTGATCTGCCTCCCAACTGGTTGCCGAAGTGGGAGGAAGGTGTGAGGGCCACGATGTGGCCGTTGTGAGAGCGCAAGTTAAACTCGCTGCACCGATGAGGCAACGGTCGTCGTTGGACTCGGATGCAATGCAGCTGACTTTGCATTCGGCACTTTTGTTGCCGTCACGCAGTTGATTGCCGATGCGCCGGCAAATCACTTCGCCGGAACTGATCCGGCTCTATCGAGAGTCAGGAGGGAAAGTGCGAGTTAGTTCGGGAAAGTGCGCGGCAATCGCCGCGCTGGTTTTGGCCGGAGTGGTGACTGCCGGCTGCTCGAAAAAGTCCGAATACGGTGCTGACACGACGGGGGCAGCGATGAGGGCTGACACTACGACTACGACTTACACGGCCAGCTCAACAGCTCCGGCGATGCAGGACACTACTGCTGCGAGTACGTCGGCATCGAAGACTTCGACGCGGAAGACGACGACCAAGAAGACCACCACCAAGAAGAGTTATTAGCGGTCGCAGGCGGGCGCGGATTTGGGCAGGATTGGTAGCGCGCCCGCCGGTAGTCAGAAGCATTTCGCCGGACGCCAGCAGCCGCTTGCCTGTGTTGCCTTACGAGTAACCTCCGGGGGGAGACATTTTGCTTCCGCGCCCTCCCGGAGGTTACATGCGCAGAATAGTAGGAATTGCCGCTGGATTCATCGGTGCGGCTGCAGTTGCCGTTGTGGCCGCGAGCTGCGGTAGCGACTCTACGGGTCCTAGTCCAAAGACTTACGTCGCCAACCTTATCGCAGCGAATGAAGGAGCCGGCCACACCTCACCCGGCAGCGGTGTCTTCACGTTTGTGGACAACGTGGACGTGATCAACTGGTCACTGACCCTCACTAACATCACCAACGTCACCGCTTCACATATTCATCTGGGGTCGTCGACGAATGTTGGCACAACGGCAGGCCCTGTCATTATCAACCTGTTCCTCCCTAATCGGCCACCCGAAACCGGCACACTCACTGGCCTCGTCGCGGAGGGAACAATCACTAATGCAAACAACTCGAGCGTTTCGCTCGACTCGTTGAGAGTGTTGTTTAATAATGGGAACGCGTACGCGAACGTGCACACAACGGCAAACCCGGCCGGTGAGATTCGCGATCAAATCCATCCTGCTCAATAGCCGCGCTTTTTTTTATTGCTACACGTTGAATCGGAAGAGGAGTACGTCGCCGTCCTGGACGACGTACTCCTTTCCTTCTGATCTGACAGCTCCTTTCTCGCGCGCGCCTTTCCACCCTTCGTTGCCAACGAAGGAATCGTAAGAGACCGTCTCGGCTCGGATGAATCCCAGCTCGAAATCGGTATGTATCACCCCGGCCGCCCTGGGCGCAGTGTCCCCGCGGTGGATGGTCCAGGCACGAACTTCCTGCTCTCCGGCGGTGAAATAGGTCTCGAGACCGAGGAGCTTGTAGCCGGCACGAATGACCCGATCGAGTCCTGCGGACTCAAGGCCGAGCGAAGACAGGAAATCGGCGCGGTCTTCGGCCGGAAGCTCTGCCAACTCGGCTTCGATTTTGGCCGAAAAGGGCACGACCTCCGCCCGCTCGCCGCTCTTCTTCACTGCGTCTCGAAGCGCCCTGAGATGCGGACCTTCGTCACCCGCGAGCTCCGTATCGCTCACATTAGCCGCATACAGAACCGGCTTCGTCGTCAACAGCGTGAGTGGGGCGAGGATCGCTTTTTCTGCGCTTGTGAGCCGCGCTTCCCAGAGTCCTTTGCCTTCCTTTAGAAAGCTGTATGCCTTCTCGAGTACGGGCAGCTCCGTCTGTGCTTCCTTGTCACCTGTTCGTGCCGAGCGACGCGTCTTGTCCAGTCGCTTCTCGAGCGAGGCAAGGTCGGCGAGTGCGAGCTCGAACTCGACTACCTCGCGGTCGCGCACTGGATCGATTGCGCCCATCACGTGGGTGACGTCGGGATCCTCGAAGCATCGCACGACGTGCACTATCGCGTCGGTCTCGCGAATGTTTGAGAGGAACTTATTGCCGAGCCCTTCTCCTTCGGCCGCGCCCTTGACGAGGCCGGCGATGTCCACGAACTGCACGACCGCTGGGACTGTTCGCTTCGGCTGGACGATCTGAGCGAGCCGGTTCAGTCGCGGGTCCGGCACCTCGACCATCCCGACGTTTGGCTCGACGGTACAAAAGGGATAGTTGGCCGCGTCGGCTTTCGCTGCGGTGAGCGCGTTGAACAGTGTTGACTTGCCGACGTTGGGGAGGCCGACAATTCCTAATTTCAGCATTTCCAGAAATTAATTAGTGAGAGACTTCTTAAATTCGAACTACGCTGCTGCTGATAACTGCAACTGAACGGGCGGGAGGCGTAAGCCGAGCAGGCGCCAGGTTAGAGGTCACGACGTCGGGACGCACCTACTTGTAGTACGGCACAGGCAGTTGCTTGTACTTCGAAGGGCGCCAGTGACGTCCCG